>CAYGXX010000048.1:0-1607 GCA_964354145.1 uncultured Candidatus Saccharibacteria bacterium | reverse complement strand
CTAAGCCCTCGGCACTAACTGCCATATTGTCCCGAAGATAATCGAAACCAAATTCATTGTTAGTACCATAAGTAATATCAGAGTTATAAGCCTCGCGGCGTTCCTCCGGGCTCCTGTCATGCAAAATCACTCCCACGGAGAGTCCTAAAAATTTATAAATCTGTCCCATCCATTCCGAGTCGCGTTTAGCAAGATAATCGTTGACGGTAACTATATGTACGCCTTTGCCGGTCAAGGCGTTTAAATAAACTGGTAAAGTGGCGGCTAAAGTTTTACCTTCTCCTGTTTTCATTTCAGCGATTTTACCCCGATGCAAGGTAATGCCACCCACCAACTGGACATCATAGGGTCGCTCTCCAAGCGTCCGCTTAGCCGCTTCCCGCGCCACTGCGAAAGCTTCCGGCAAGATATCATCCAGGGTCTGGCCGGTTTGCAAGCGCTCTCTAAATTCAATGGTTTTGGCAGTTAATTCCGCATCTCCTAGCCCTTCAATTTTAGGCCCCCATAGATTAATCTCGGCAACCGTTTTTTCTAGTTGCCGCAAAGCCCCCCGATTCGGGTCTCCAAAAACTTTTTCTAACCAAGTCATATATACTCAATAATTAAATTCATATTCGTCATGCTGAATTTATTTCAGCATCTCCAGTAGAGATCCTGAAACGAGTTCAGGATGACACGGAAAGGGATCATTTCCTAATCTCCTTGAAGCCTGCGTATGGCTGTAATACCTTCGGGATTTTAACGCTTCCGTCCGGTTGTTGATTATTTTCCAGAATTGCCACTAAAATACGGCCAATCGCCACGGCTGTTCCATTCAAGGTATGGACAAACTCTGCTTCGCCATTTTGACCCCGGTAACGAATATTAGCCCGGATGGCTTGCCAGTCAGTACAATTACTACACGAATGAGTCTCACGGTAGCGATTTTGAGAGGGCAACCAACTTTCCAAGTCAATTTTTTTAGCAGCCGGCATTCCTAAATCCCCTGCCGCGATCAAAACCTTCTGATAAGGAATCTCCAATTTTTTCAGAATAAACTCTTGAATAGCTACTAATTTTTTAAATTCTTTAGCAGAATCTTGAGGAGCAACAAACGAGAAAAGCTCCACTTTGTCAAACTGGTGAGTGCGAATAATCCCTTTGACATCCTGACCATACGAACCAGCCTCTTTTCTGAAACAAGTGGAAAAAGCCGCATATCGTTTGGGCGCCTCAATAATTTCGTCCATATGGTAACCCAACACGCTTTGTTCAGAAGTACCTATCAAATATTGGTGTTTATCTTGGTTATCGGGATCATCAATACGATAAACCTCAGCAGCATGCCGGTCGCTCTTGGAAACATATCCAGCATGCTCCATCACCTCTTCATTCACAATTTGCGGAGTCACTAACAATTCAAAATCTTTCTTTTTTAGAATCTTGAACAACCAGCGAATCAGGGCAAACTCTAATTCCGCCGCCTCATTCTTCAAAAAGTAAAAACGGGAGCCCGAGGTTTTTGCTCCCCGCTCAATATCAATAATTTTCAAGTTCTCGCCCAGTTCAACGTGGTCCTTGGGATTATCGATTTTTGGCGGCTGCAGGCGAGATTGGCCAATAACTTT
>CAYGXX010000047.1:0-1756 GCA_964354145.1 uncultured Candidatus Saccharibacteria bacterium | reverse complement strand
GAAAATACCCAAATTGATATGGATAGTTCCGATGGCAAGACTGTAGCCGGATTCTGGTTAACTATTAATCCTGGCGAAACTAAAGAAGTGAAGTTGGAATATGAATTGCCCTTCAAGCTCAATTTCACTAATGGGGTGGCTTCCTACTGGTTAGTGGTACAAAAACAGCCGGGTAGCGAGCGGACTAACTTCACTAGTTACTTGCAGGTGGCGGACAGCATGGACCTGACGGCTAAAGGGGGAAGTGAAGCCATCCGCAAGGATATGATTTTTTCTGATAAATTAACTAAGGACGAAACCATTACTACCACTGTACACAAATATCGCTGACAGCAGATAACTCCTTTTGGCACTTAGTAATCCGGTTCATAGATGGTTTCATAATTTTTATTTAATTTTTTCTACCAGAGCAGAAAAAATCTGGGGGTGTTGGTGAGCCAGTTGAGCTAAGATTTTACGGTCCAACTCAATTTTCTTAAGTTTGAGCTGGTGAATAAATTGGTTGTAACCCAAATTTAATGGTTGCAAAGCAGCGTTGATACGAACAATCCAAAGACTGCGGAAGTTCCGTTTTTTAGCTTTGCGGTCGCGGTAGGCATATACTCCGGCTTTTAGGAAGGCCTGGCGGGCTAATTTGATGGAGTGTTTGCGGGAAGTCCGAAAGCCAGTTACCGCCTTCCGTAACTTCTTGTGTTTCTTCTGGACTAAGATCCCCCTCTTAATGCGAGCCATTTAATCTAGACAGTTAATAATCGACGGATTCTTTTTTGAGCGGATCGGGATACGTTCTGCATTTTTTGTTGAGCTCGTTTGCGCATGGAGGATTTTTTCTCCATGTGATGAGTTTGAAAGGCTTTGCGCCTTTTCATTTTGCCGCCCTTGGTGATCTGTATTCGTTTAGCAGTGCCTTGGTGAGTTTTAATTTTACTCATCCCGTTAGAAGCAGGGAGCCCAGGGCTCCCGACCGTTTAACAATAAGATATCTGATAATAAATTAGTCATTAAGTGGTTCATTGGACTCAGTGCTTGATAGAGTGCTTCTAACGGGATAAATGATTATTTCGGATTAAGCACAGTAAATAACTGGCGGTTTTGTATAAGAGGAGCTTTTTCTACTCCGTAACGAGTCTGTAACAAGGTCAAAAATCTTTCCAAAATCTGTTTGCCGAGTTCCGGGTGGGCGATCTCGCGCCCTCTGAACCTCACCGTCACCTTGACTTTGTGTTGGCGGCCGAGGAACTGATCCACCTTTTTAGCCTTAATTAGTAGATCGTGTTCGTTAATGCCTAGGCTCAACCGCATTTCCTTTTCCTCGCGAGACTTGTTTTTTTTGCGTTGCTGGGATTGGGATTTTTCCTGTTCGTATTGATATTTACCGTAGTCAATGATCTTACAGACCGGGGGGCGGAGGTAAGGAGCTACTTCGACCAGATCCAAACCCGCTCCCTTAGCCCGTTGGAGAGCTTCCGCTACAGGCACGACTCCTGCCCGTTGTCCGTTTTCATCAATCAAGAGAACTTGGGGCAGTCGGATTTGTTCATTAACTCGGAGACGTGGTTGAGTCATAGAGAGATATAGATTGACACTAACATACCTTACTGACATCCGTCAAATGCTTTGACCGGGTGGGCTTCTCGGGAATGGGGGCAGCTAAAACGGGTAAGGTTTTACCTACCCCCTGGATCTTAATGGGGGTGTTAGCCACCGTCTCATTGCCGCACATCACCGGCATATTTAAACTGCTGGAAATGTTTAA
>CAYGXX010000046.1:0-1877 GCA_964354145.1 uncultured Candidatus Saccharibacteria bacterium | reverse complement strand
TATTACACCGAGAATCTGCGGAATCTGCCCGGTAAGCCACCATCTGGCTGCAGCTAAAGCCGGCGATGCCATTTTAGGAGTTGAGCTAACCCGCCCGGCTAAATTACTGCGCGAGTTAATGCACATGGGGCAATACATCCAGTCCCATGCTCTTCACTTCTTTCATTTAGCCAGCCCCGATTTGCTATTGGGTTTGGACTCCGACCCGGCCACAAGAAACGTAATCGGGTTAATTGCTGTGAACCCGGAGCTGGCTACTAAAGGTGTAATGCTTCGCAGCTTCGGGCAAACAATCATCCAGAGTCTCGGCGGTAAAAAAGTCCACCCCAACGGCGCTGTACCCGGTGGAATGAACACGCCGTTATCAACCGCTGACCGTGACCATTTTCTAAAACAGCTAGATGGGGCTATTGCTGATGCCGAAATTGCACTTAATATAATTAAACAGTACTACGACCAGCACAACGACTTTGTTTGTACCTGCGCTAGTTTCCCCAGTGGCTATCTTGGTCTGGTGGATAAAAACAACAATCTAGAGTTATACGATGGTAAATTAAGGCTGATCGATTCCAAGGGCAAAGTACTTGAAGACCAGTTCAACCCTTCCAATTATCTTGATATCATCAATGAGCATGTGGAGGACTGGTCTTACCTCAAGTTCCCGTTTTACAAGAAACTCGGCTATCCAGCAGGGACTTACCGGACTGGCCCGCTCGGCCGACTCAATGTCTGCCAGGGAATATCAACTCATCAAGCCAATGCTGAACTTAAGAATTTCAAGAAAATTGGCAATGGTGGCCCTGTAGAAGGCTCGCTATATTACCACTATGCCCGACTGATAGAATTACTTTATTCACTGGAAAGGACTCAACAGCTTTTAGAGGACCGCGATATATGCTCAACCGACCTCATAGTTACGTCCAATAAATTCAATGAGCAGGGCGTTGGCGTTCTTGAAGCCCCACGGGGAACTTTATTCCACCACTACTGGGTAGATGATAGCGGTAAAATAACCAAGGTAAACCTCATCGTAGCCACCGGCAATAATAATGCAGCTATGAACAAGGCTGTGTACACAGTGGCTAAAGAATATATTAAGAATAATAAAATCACTGAAGGAATCCTTAACCGAGTCGAGGTTGCCATCCGTTGCTATGACCCTTGTCTTTCCTGCTCAACCCATGCTTTGGGTCAAATGCCGTTCCGAATAGAAGTCGTCTCGGCAGATGGTGAACTCGTAAAAGAGATAAAAAGATAGAACTACCCAATATTCTACCCATAAATCACCAAAAGCAAACCTTAGTAGGGGCCACCAATAAAGGGGGTCCCTATTCTTTTTATACAATCCGGTTGAAAAAATCATCAGCCTTTGAATCTAACGACTAAAATTAGTAAACTTAATAATCTGTTAAAGCTAAGCCAAATGAAACATATACACAAGGAGCAAAATTCATGATAACCGAGCAGCAGGTAAAAGAAAGCCTGGAAGAAGTCCTGGTTCCCGGTGCTATGCGCAGCTTGTTGAAATTAAATTTAGTCCGTCAAATCGTTGTCTCTGACCAGAAAGTTGACATCACCCTCGCCTCTGCAGCCCTGGACTCAAATGCCGAAGACTTCCTGAAATCAAAAGTCAGTGACATCGTCGGACAATTGGCCGGCGTGAGCCAGGTAAATGTAGACTTCGTTCCGGCTACACCGAAAGAAGTTAACGACGTTGGTTACGTAGTCGCTGTCATGAGCGGCAAAGGCGGTGTCGGCAAATCTCTAGTGGCAGCCTTCCTCAGTATTGCCCTCGCCCGTCAGGGGAAAGAGGTCGGTATACTCGATGCTGATATCACCGGTCCCAGCATACCCAAGATATTCGGCCTTAGTGGAAT
>CAYGXX010000045.1:0-1958 GCA_964354145.1 uncultured Candidatus Saccharibacteria bacterium | reverse complement strand
GGGCCCGGGACGCGAAGAGAAAAAGCGATCTCAATCAAATCCAAAAAGCGCTTGAGTTGTATAAAAATAGCCAAAAGCCGCCTGAATATTCTGAGGCCACAACTGTCGAAGGTTTGGCAGCAGACCTTGAGCCTGACTATATGCAGGAAGTACCCCATGATCCGAAGTGTTCTTATAATTCAGGTGATGATATCTGGGAATGTACTGGTGATTGGCCGGATTATTCTTATACTCTTGATGATACTGACAGCTTAAAATACATTATTTGGACTTGTTTAGAAAATAGGTCTGATCAACAACAGGACATTGACCAGTCTACTTGCCCTAGTTCCTGTGCAGATCTTAACGGAGTTTGCATTACCAGGTCAGAACTATGAGTAAAAACTTAAAACTTAAAACACAAAACTTAAAACTGGGTTTTACTCTCATAAGCAGAGCTTGTGAGCGTGGATTCACGCTCATTGAGCTCTTGGTGGTGATTTCGATTATTGGCATTTTAGCCACCCTGATGATTTCCCGCTACGGCATGGCGGAAAAAAGTGCCCGGGATGCGGAAAGAAAGTCGGATTTGAATCAGTATAGGACAGCATTAGAGAATTACGCGGTGAAAACAAACGGTCTCTATCCAAGTTATACTTCAGCGATTGACGCCTCTGGCTCTCTCTGCACGAAATTAGGGACTAACTACATTTCTGCTTGCCCGATAGATCCCCGTCAAGAAGTAGGCACCTGCGGCGACTATTGCTACCGTTATCAAAGTGATGGTACAGGCGGAGGCACGGATAGCGCTATTCAATACATTCTTTGGGCGAGGATGGAAACAGGCTCGGGAGCTGATAACTTTTGGTATCTTTGTGCTAATGGAAAGTCAAGCGAAAAGACGGGTACGCCAGTCAAAGGCGACTGTGGATTTTAAAATGAAAAAAGGTTTCACCTTAATTGAATTATTAGTCGTCATTGTCATTATTGGTGTCTTGATGGGCATTTTACTTGTTTCCTATCAAGGAACGCGGGTGACGGCTCGAAACGGAAAGAGGAAGGCGGACTTGGAGCAGATTCGAGCCGCTCTTGAACTTTACCACGCGGATTGTGGTCAGTATCCCGGTGGAGTCTCCTTTGGAGGAAGTTTAAGCTCAATTTGTCCTGGTTCAACTGTTACCTATATGACTCGAGTTCCTCAAGATCCGTTGGCCGATGCGGGCTATTCCTATCGTTATGCGGGGGCTCTCCACACGTATGATCTTTGTGCCTTCCTCGAAGGTGGTGGTGAAGATCTTTGCCCTGGAACTGGAAGTTTTGGATCGTGCGGGTCAGATACTTGTAACTATAAAACTTGTCAGCCTTAATAAAAAAATAGAAAATGATTGCCCATGAAAAAAAAATTACAGGTTTTACCTTAATTGAGCTTCTAATTACGATTTCTATTATGGGTCTTCTGCTGACGGTTGGTTTGGTTTATTATCAAGATTTTAATCGCCGTCAGATTACTGTTCAAGGAGCGAGTGATTTAAAAAATAATCTTCGCTTGGTTCAAGGCAAGGCTTTAGCCGGGGAAAAAGAGGAGTGTGGTGATGCTACTTTCGGGGGGTATCGAATTGATTTTCATTCTGACGAGTATGTTATTTCGATTATTTGTAACGGATTACCAATTGAGTATCGAAGATATCCTCTTAAAGGATTAGCCTGGGCGGGTGGTCCTTCTTATTTAATTTTTAAACCTTTAGCTCAAGCCGTCGAAATAGCCCAAAGTGCGGAAAATCCACAAGGAGGCTCAGCTGAAATTACTTTGAGCAGTACTACTTATTCAAGCAAGGTGATTGTTGATGAAAGCGGAGAAATTTCGACTGATAATGAAGTTCCCTACGTTCCCCCTCCGACGCCGACTCCCACCCCAGGACAGGATTCTCCACCCTCCGAGCCGACACCCACTAATACGCCTGTGCCGACACCAACACCAT
>CAYGXX010000044.1:0-2108 GCA_964354145.1 uncultured Candidatus Saccharibacteria bacterium | reverse complement strand
AAACATTAGAATTTTCAAGTGTTCACAGAATTATTCAAATTTCCGATTCAAGAAGCAAGGGAAGCAAGGAGGGAAAAGTCATGAAGCAAAGAAATTTCAATTGGCAAAGAATAGCTTTTGGCCTAATTTTGCTAATGTTACCATTAAATGTCGTATTGGGTCAAACGCTAGATCAAACGCTTTTGCCCGATCCACGTAGCAACGAAGATAAAATATTGCCAGAGAGATGGATGGAAAAAAGCGAAGGCGATGTTTCTATTAAAGTCAGAGTTTATAAATTTCAAAGTGGATTGGTGGTGGATACTGAAATACGGAACGGCTCCCAGGAAATAATCGAAATATCTCCCGAAGTATTTTTTGCCTCAGAATCTGAATATGCTCTTCGTTATATCTCCCTTAAAGAAATGCTAGATCACTATCAGGGAGTAATTAATTACCAACAATTAAGATATCAGAATGCTCAGCAAATTGCAAGTGTTCCTACAGGTTATTCTGTCTCTTCTACAACTACATATAATGGCAATCAGGCATATACTAGGGCAAGAGTTGGCCCTAGTTCAGGCTCAACTATGGGCTCAGTTATCGGGATGGCGATTGTTGCCAAGCAGACCAGAGACAAAATTGCTCAGGCTCAAAAAGAAGCTCAAGAACTAATAGACTATAGCCTAGCACCAACTACACTTTTGCCACAAAATCGCACTAAGGGGGTGATATGCTTTGAGAGAAAAAATTATCGGTGTAACATTCGAATAGACATGCAAAAAGGTGGGAAAATCATATCATTCAATTTCAAAGATTGTCCATATTTAGGTCTTAGTTATAATGATTCGGCTATTATTCAGGAAATTGATCTTCAAGGAAGTGTTAAGCAAGCGGGATTAAAAAGCGGAGATATATTGCTTTCGTTCGATGGGAAATCTGTCTCGTCAATAAATGAGTTCATAAGTATTTCTGAAAAATACTCAATAGGGCAGACTGTAATTGTCGATTTCAAGAGAAGAAATAAAGTAAAAACTTTGCCAATGAAAATTCTCGGACCTCCTGAACAAAATGAGAAGTAGCGGAAATTCAGAATGTTATTTGGAAACCGGCAAAAAGGTTTGCGTTGAATACTGTAATTAAAAATATGCTACCGTTGAGCATTGGTGATAAGGCATTTATTAAATTAAAAATATTCCCCTATTTATTTACACGATCACCAAGAGGATGAGTATCTTCTGGAAAACTTGGAGGCATTATCCAGTGACCAGTTCTGACCCCAAGCCTATTAAAGGGATTGGGGTCAGAGCTTCACTTTACACTTAACGGTTTCCTTCCGCTTTTTTTCTCGCCATGATTTATCCCAATCATCACCTGCCCCATAGCCAGCCGTTGAATGAGTCATTTCTGGACTTGGAGTAAGAAAAGAGTTTCACGCAACGACGCCAAGGGGCAAAGATGCCGAGGAGAGAAAAAACGTTCACGTTCACGTCCACGTTCAAGTTCACGGGAAGAATTTGAAAATCTGCGGAATCGGCGTAATCTGCGGATCGCTCTTTGTTTTTTCTTGCCCTGACTACCGACTACTGACTACTGAATACTAAGCAGAGGCGGGATTGGAACAAAGGGGCGGCTAAGGTATGATGGAGGGCGGAGTCGGAAATTCGGGATGAGACCGGAACCCATTACGATCATCGGCGGCGGCCTGGCCGGATGCGAAGCCGCGGCCAAGATCGCGGCGGCGGGTTTACCGTGCCGGCTCTTGGAGATGAAGCCGGTGCGGTTTTCGCCGGCGCACACCTCAGAGCAACTGGCCGAGCTGGTCTGCTCGAACTCGTTCAAGTCGGAGTCCTTGACCAGCGCCCACGGTCTGCTCAAGGCGGAGATGAAACGGCTCGGGTCGCTGGTGATCGCGATGGCCGAAGAGACCCGGGTCCCGGCCGGGCAGGCCCTGGCGGTTGACCGCGAGCGGTTCAGCGACCACATGACCCACGCGGTGGAAGCGCTGCCCGGGATCGAGATCCTCCGGGATGAAGCGACCTCCATTCCTACCTCCGGCCTTGTCATCATCGCCACCGGGCCGCTCACTTCCGAAGCTTTTGCCCAGGCCATCCGCGAGCTCACTCACA
>CAYGXX010000043.1:0-2223 GCA_964354145.1 uncultured Candidatus Saccharibacteria bacterium | reverse complement strand
CAATTTTGATTGATGAAGCCCGCACTCCTTTAATTATTTCAGCGCCTGACGAAGAATCCACGGAATATTACAAGCGGTTTTCCCAGATTGTTCCTTCCTTGGCTCCTAATGTTGATTACAACATTGACGAAAAAATGAAGTCGGCAATTTTGACCGAAGAGGGTATCGCCAAAGTTGAGCGCTTATTGGGGATTAAAGATATCTACGAAAGCGGAGACATTACTTTAGCTCACCATATTGAGCAAGCACTCCGAGCCCATACTTTGTACAAGCGGGACAGAGACTATGTGGTCAAAGATGGGGAAGTAATTATTGTGGACGAGTTTACCGGTCGCTTGATGATTGGGCGCCGCTATAGCGAGGGCTTGCATCAAGCGATCGAGGCTAAGGAAGGCGTGGAAGTGAAAAGGGAAAGCAAGACCTTGGCGACCATCACCTTCCAAAACTACTTCCGGTTATATAACAAACTTGCCGGCATGACCGGTACTGCCAAGACTGAGGAAGAGGAATTTTATAAGATCTACGGCCTGGAAGTGGTGGTGATTCCTACCAATCAACCGATGATCCGCCAAGATCTTAATGATCTAATTTTTATTAATGAAGCGGCGAAATTTAATGCGGTAGTCAGAGAAATCAAAGAACGGTACGCTAAAGGGCAGCCTGTTTTAGTAGGCACCATTGCCATTGAAAAGTCAGAACTTCTCTCCGATATGTTGAAGCGCGACGGGATTCCGCATAACGTTTTGAATGCCAAACAGCATGAGCGAGAAGCGGAGATAGTTAAAGATGCCGGGCAAAAGGAAATAGTGACAATTGCTACCAACATGGCAGGGCGAGGCACTGACATAAAATTAGGCGCGGGGGTAGTAGAATTAGGCGGTTTGCATATTTTGGGCACTGAGCGACATGAATCCCGCCGAATTGATAACCAGCTCCGGGGTCGTTCAGGGCGGCAAGGCGATCCGGGGAGCTCCCAATTCTTTATTTCCATGGAAGATGATCTGATGCGATTGTTCGGTTCGGACCGAATGAAGGGCTTGATGAAAACTATGCGGGTACCTGAAGATATGCCGATCGAACACAAAATGATTAGTTCCAGCATTGAAGCCGCCCAAAAGAAAGTAGAGGGTCATAACTTTGATATCCGTAAACATGTAGTGCAATACGATGACGTGATGAACCGCCAAAGGGAGGTCATTTACAACAAACGGCGAGCTATTTTATTAAACGAAAATCTGGAAAGTGACATTTGGCAAAATATTCAGGATGAGATCGAAGGGATAGTTAATTTTCATTGTGTTGGTCACGATAAATTAACCTGGAATCTTACGGAAGTGATTGAAAATATCAAAACTATTTTCAATTTTTCGGCGGACGATGAAGGTAAAATCAAATCATTTAACGAACAATCATTAATTATTAATTGGTTGCTTGAGAAGGCTAAAACAGTTTATGCAGCAAGAGAAAAGGAAATGGGAGAGGAGACGTGGCGGCAGGTAGAACGAGCGGTTTATCTGCGAGTCATTGATGTGTTGTGGGTAGATCATTTAGATGCGATGGTAAAGATGCGGGAGGGGATCGGGTTGATTGGTTATGCCCAAAAAGACCCATTGGCGGAATATAAACAAGAATCATATACTATGTTCCAGCGATTACTCTCAGCAATCGCTTCTGACGTAACACATATGATTTTCCGGGTGCGTGTGACCCCAGCCACTCCGCCGCCGGCGGAAGTAGCCGCTAAAAAGAAAATGGCACTCAAAGGTGCTGAAGAACCAGTGGGCGATTTTAAAGACGAAGCCAAGGAGCTGAAGAAGGCAGCTACGGAGCCAAGTTCGACATCTCATAAGAACAAAGTTGGCCGCAATGATCCCTGCCCATGCGGTAGCGGGAAGAAATATAAGAAATGTTGCGGCAAATAGTTATCCACAAGGAGGGGGTACATAAGATCCTTCGATAAACTCAGGATGACGATGCAAAGGTAAACATCGTCATTTTCAGCTCTGGGAGAGAATAATATTGACATTTTTGGGGGAATAGTATAACATACGGTTATTGATAGTTTGTACCTTGAGCGTCTAGGAAGAAAGTCAAACGTTCTGAAAATCACCTGGACCGCGAGAGGAAATACAAAAACAAACCCAATTAGGACGTAGGTAGAGCAATCTACCATATTATTGTCATCCTGAACTTCATTCAGGATCTAGATTCCAGGTCGAGCCC
>CAYGXX010000042.1:0-4220 GCA_964354145.1 uncultured Candidatus Saccharibacteria bacterium | reverse complement strand
TAATGATTTATAATCCCACTGCGGCGACACTATTTGCATCAGTAAAACCAGGAATACCGCCAGGGGCCGCTCGGCGCGTGATCCCTGCCACTATCCTTGGCAACGGCCCCATCAATGCTATCAAGGCACGTTCGTACCGTTCCGTTAACACAGTGGTGTTAGTGCTGGAACCCAGCTCGGCGATCAAATTATCTTCTCCGGTGGACATGTCATGATAGCGCCACTGTTGATGCACGGGCGCCGGGTTAGTGGCACTTTTTGGTTTTTCCACCATGTAGGCTACCCTCAAACCCTGTACCATGTTGGGCTGAGTCGCTACGTATGGGTAGGTATTCTGAGTGTTGACTAATTTAAGGGTGTGCAGGCAGTTATTCAAGGTGCAGTAAAAGAGATTGGTGTTGGTTGTGTCACCAGCCCCTTTGGTGGTAACACTAGCCACTGCAAACCCATTGTTAATATCAAAGCTGCCTACAGCTGGGAAATAAGAGGGCGGCAGCAAGGTTATTATATTAGTGGGATCGTTTACCTTAGCAGCATAGACAGCAGTTTGCATACTCGATACATCATTACCAATTAAATCCCGCCAGACTATCCATAAATTATTTATTTTGGGAGAAACTGTCACTGGCGGCTCTTCATATTCCCAGTGATTACCCACGATGGCAACCTTAGGTGCTATTAAAACGGGGATAGCATTTGGTATTGAGTCTACCATCATCAAATCGCCCCGACGAATTGGGCCAGGACTCAATATATTAAAATTCTGGTAAATAATTTTGTAATTCACATCTGCTTCAATATCTGGCCTTACTCGCCATTGTTTGCTACCCGGGGAACTATCTTCAGGGGATATCCGAATGTTAATACCAGTAGCATTATCATCGTTGATATTAAAAGTCCACAGGGTGGTCCCCTGTTTATCCGGACGCAATTTGGTATAGACCACTTTTTTACCGGCTATCTTAGCAGAAGCCAGATACGCGTCACCATTCACTACGTCGTTAGTGAGGACTTGGATAGGAGGTTTCTGGGGAGTGTTGGTATTATAAACATAAAGATTTTTCGGCTTATTCAATTCATCGCCTTTAGCAACCAATACTCTGCTGCCATCGGCATCGATTGCCCATTCAAAACCAGTGTCGTTAGTTATCTGAACAATTGTCCAACTATAGGCCTTGCTAGATATTATTCTAAACCAGCTTTTTACAGTAGGATGGCTCCCCACCAATATTAAAACCAACACAACCAAGAACCAAAAAATCGGTTTTTTATAATTTAAAAATCGCCAATTAGTTCCTTTGGCAGACCGCACTCTTTTCCTTTTCATCTCTTCCCCAAATAAATAATAAGAATGAATGACAGTTTCATTATATACAAAAAAGCCAGCAAAGAAATGCTGGCTGCACCGATAGAATTTTCGAGCAAGTCGGGGTTACCTTACCAATAGACCCTGCCTTGGGTTTCAACCACCCACGGGACATAGGAGTTATTGGTAATCACAGGGCCATTTTCTTGAAGCGACAGCGTCCAATACCCCTGTATGGGGCAGGATTCTTCACTAAAGACTCCTCGGTGAAAATGGCAGTTAAGCCTGGCTGTGCCATTAACCCAACTGCAGCTTCGCAGCTCCCCTTCCGCTGTCGGCACAAATGATTTCCAACCAGGGACAATCAGAAACAGGTAAGCCTCCGGCCAATCGCCTTGGTAATCACACAAAGTCTCGCCAGACCGATTTTCCGCTATGATGCGGATCTCAAATCTGTCGTAGCCAGATTCGACTACTGCGGGGACCACGATTCTGAAGTGGTCCAGCAGCTTTTGGTCCGATGTCCCATTGGGCAAGGTAGCAACCTCGCCCCCACAAGCTGGTAGCACTGGCAGCAGAAGAGCGGCCATCAATAACAACCAGGAAGCTCTCATAATGGGTGACCTCCAATTAGTCAAGTTACTAGGTCGAAGTTGTAATATTAGCCCTTTCCGGCTATAAAGTCAAGAGAACCTGCCACAGGAAAAACCACCCTATCCTGGGTTATATATTTAGCTTATTTGTAACTTCAATTTTTTGCCGACTGCGGCAAAAATTTTACTTAGTGTCTCTAAGTTTGAATTGGCTCTGCCATTTTCGATAGCTGAGATAGTTTCCCATGTTACTTGGGCTCGTTCGGCGACCTGTTTCTGTGTTAGACCTTTTTTAGCCCGAGCCTCTGCTAAGGCAATGGCAATATCGAGCTTTTTCTTCTCGATATCGTAAAGCTTCTGAAATTCCTTATCTTTTCTAAGTTTTGTGATAAAGCTTTGAGTCATATATATACCGTATGAAATATATTTCACATGGTCAAGTACAATCTTTGCATAGGGTTATTATCTTCTATCACAGGGATACACAAAAACACCGGGGCGGCTCGATGGATTCTTCTCTGGCGCTCGGAATGGTTTTTGACTTAAATCCTCACGATTTAATCGACTAACTCTTTAAGCGATGATTTGGCAAGCGTAAATCCGTAGATATCTTGGAAATTACCAGCGAATTTATGGATGGTGGCTTTGGGATTAACTGTCTTGACTAATTGTAGCAATTTCTTTTGCGTGTAGTTCTCTATTAAATATTTCACCCAATAATAACCTACTCCATAAACCTTTTTCCCGCCTTCATTGAAAAAGCTATTTAAAGATATTAGGTCTGCTTCCGCGGGATTCTTTTTAACTTGCCCCGCTAAATAACAAGCTAACCCTTCGCTCAGCCATCTTGGTTTATTGCTCCGGGTGATGGCATGGTAATATAAATGAACGTACTCGTGGACTAACGCTGACCAAAATTGTTTAGCTGTGTGATCGGATTCTTTAGAAAATACTTTGGGATCCAAAATATAAATGGTCCCGGCTTTAGTCCAAGCGCAAAGCCAGCTCTCGGTTTTTTTGCCCCAAAATTTATCGATTTCTTGCCGAGACTGCAGCAATACCACAGGCGGCAATTCCCGCTTGATGCCAAAAAATTTATTGAGCTTCTTTTGGGCTAACTTAAGAGCAGAAATCACCTTAGCATCTTTGGTCGGAGATAATTTTAAATGGGGAATACCCATGCCTTTAGTTTATCAGCTTTAATTGCTCTCTGAGGTTCCCAATGTTATAATAACCCGTTCGATATTCCAGTAATCCCACATTGACAAAAAGGAGGTGAGAAGAATGCCTCTCATCGATCTCGCCCAAATAGCTTCTACATCACAGGCTGTTGCCGGAGCTATCGCAAGAACGTCCTCAAGTAGGACGGAAGGAAAGAGCTATGATGACTGGGACGACTGGCTCGACACCGACGAGCATGCTGATTCCGACGCAGACGAAGACGGCTGATACGAGAAGAGCAGTCTCTCTAATCGCTCGGGTTGTCGGGAAAGGATGCAATCTAAAATGCGTCTACTGTTGGTTCCGCAATTTCGATCAGTCATTACTCGAGATAATGTCGTTCGAGGTAGCGGAAAAATTGATCAAAGATGCCTCGCATCTTAATCAACCAGTCTACTCTTTCGTATGGCTGGGGGGAGAACCTGTATTGGCAGGTATGGATTTTTTCAGACACATCCTAGACTGCCAGAGGCGATACCTCAACAACAGATTAGTCCGCAATAAAATCCAGACTAACGGCCTTGCGCTTGATGATGAATGGATCAGATTCTTGTTAAATTCATCCTTTAAGATTGGCATCAGCATTGATGGTCCTAAGGACATACAGGATCATTACCGAGTTGACGCTGAAAATAAAGGAAGTTTTGACAGGGTATTCCACAATATCAAAAAGTGTCAGGAAGCTGGTCTAAAGTTTGGAACAATTGCGACAATCACCGACATCAGCGTGAGTCAGCCCGAGAGAATCTTTGACTTTTTCGTCAGCAACAACATCAAGGGCTTTGGCCTTAATTTTGCTCACGAAATGGACAATGGACATCTCTTGCCCTTCTCAGTTACTGCCAGCCAATATGCTGAGTTCATGATCAGAATCTTCGACAGATGGCTGGAAGCCGATGACCCCCGCATAAGAATTCGGGAAATCGACAATCTGATTGCGGGATTGTTTGGTGGCAGGCCAAAGACCTGTTCGTTCAATGGATCCTGTGGGGATTTCTTCAGCGTAGACGTCAACGGAGATGTTCTTCCGTGCGAAAGATTCGCCACGGCAGCCCCCTTTGGCAACTTAATGGACAGCAGCATCCAAGCATGTCTGTCCA
>CAYGXX010000041.1:0-4616 GCA_964354145.1 uncultured Candidatus Saccharibacteria bacterium | reverse complement strand
ATTGATGGGGCCTTTGCCAAGAATAGTGTCAGTGATCACTCGCCGAGCGGCCCCTGGCGGTATTCCTAGTTTTACTGATGCAAATATTTTCGCCGCAGTGGGATTATAAATCATTAAAGATTAAAACAGCCCCGATTGCGGGGCTGTTTTAGTTATAATTTAGATATGCGGATTCCAATTAAAGTAATTCCGAATGCGAAGCAAGAATCAGTTGAACTGAAGGATGGGGTTTATGTGGCGCGGGTGAGGGCGGTGCCGGAGAAGGGGAAAGCGAATGAGGCGGTGATTAAATTGTTGGCGAAACATTTTAGAGTGGCGAAAAATCAGGTGAAAATTGTGCGAGGGGTGACAGGGAGGAATAAGGTTGTGGAGATAGAGGAATAATTCTCGGCTAATGCCTCGAACAGTAAGTATTCTTCGAGTGTAATCGAGAAGTACATTATGGTAGTCCCTCCACTGCGGTCGGGATGTAATAGGTTGCTCCGATGCTCGCTTTCCTTGAGGAAAGCTCGAACGGAGTCCCTGCTTGGGAATTGCCAAGCAGGGAATTTTTGCTACAATAGGAGCAGTATTTTTAATTTTGCTGTCGCAAAATTAATCCTGCAGAGTCCAATCTATATCAGAAGAGACTAATGATCTATTTCTGATGAGACTGGACGACGCATGGATAATACCATTTATAATCATTATTTTATATTAGATGGCTCAATATGTAGAACAAAGGGTAGGCCTGTTTGTGGATGTGTCGAATTTGTATTATTCGGCGCGGGTGATGTACTCCAAAAAGGTTAATTTCAAAAATATTCTCAAAGAAGCCGTGAGCGATCGCAAGTTAGTCCGGGCGATTGCCTATGTGATCAAGGCGGAAAATCCGGAGGAACAGAAATTTTTTGATGCTTTGGAAGGGATGGGTTACGAGGTCAAAAGCAAGGAGCTGCAAATCTTTTACGGTGGACATAAAAAAGGTGATTGGGATGTGGGAATCGCGATGGATACCATTCGCTTGGCGCCTAAATTAGATGTGGTGGTCTTGGCTTCTGGGGATGGCGATTTTACACCATTAGTAGAATATTTAAAAAGCATTGGCCAGCAAACCGAGGTTGTTGCGTTTGGCCGAAGTGCGTCGGGAAAATTGCGGGATGCGGCTGATGCGTTTGTGGATCTAGATAAGAATAACAGGAAGTTCTTGATTCCTGACCGCAAAACCAATGCCCAAATTTGAAGACGTAAACCCGCGAGAGGATCTTGTCGCCCAGGAGCTCACCATCTTGGGGTTTTGGGAAAAGAATAAAATCTTCCAAAAGAGCCTCCAAAAGCGCGCTAAGGCAAAGCGCTACGTTTTCTTTGAGGGCCCCCCGACGGCTAATGCCAAGCCCGGCATCCATCATATGGAGAGCCGCGCTTTTAAGGACCTCTGGCCGCGGTTCAAGACGATGCAGGGGCTTCTAGTGGAGCGCAAAGCGGGCTGGGACACCCATGGGCTGCCGGTGGAATTAGCCATTGAAAAAAAGCTCGGACTCACCAATAAATCTGATATTGAAAAATACGGCATCGCAAAATTTAATGCCGAAGCACAGAAAAGCGTTTGGGAGTTTAAAGAATCCTGGGATCAAAATACCGAGCGCTTAGGGTTTTGGCTGGATTTAGATAACCCCTATATTACTTATGATCCGAAGTATATTGAATCGCTCTGGTGGATTATTAGGCAGATTTGGGACAAGGGGCTTTTGTATTTTGGATACAAAGTTGTGCCGCAATGTCCGCGTTGCGGGACGGCGCTATCCAGTCACGAAGTGGCACAGGGTTACCAAAATATCGAAGAGGATTCTATTTATTTAAAGTTTAGATTAAAAGCAGGTCAGCCCCAGCATACGCATGGCGAACAGGTTAGCGGGTCAGAAACCCAAAAAAATACTTATATTTTAGTCTGGACCACTACGCCTTGGACTTTGCCGGGGAATGTAGCTTTGGCTATTGATCCTAAAATAACTTATGCCAAAGTTGCTATTAACGGCGAAACCTTAGTTTTAGGTAAAGATTTAGTTACTGCTGTTGTTGGTGAGGCTAAAGTGGTAGAAGAAATTCCCGGCGATAAGTTGGTTGGTTGGGAATATGAGCCGCTGTTCCCGGGGGCAATTCCGGAAAATACGCCGGATTATGAAAAGGCATTCAAAGTTTATCCGGCAGATTTTGTGACCACCACGGAGGGCACGGGGGTAGTCCATATCGCCCCGATGTATGGCGAAGATGATTATCAGCTTGGCAAAGCGGTTAGTTTGCCAATGGTACACACAGTAAGCGAAGAGGGGCTGTTTTTACCAAGCGTTGCTAAATGGGCGGGACAACCGGTGAAAGATCCAGAGCATCCAGAAGTGGAAAAGGCCATTGTGGCTGATCTCAAGGAGCGAGGTTTATTATTTAAGGAATCGCCTTACCGGCATGACTATCCTTTCTGTTGGCGCTGTAATACACCACTTCTCTATTACGCCAAAAATTCCTGGATGATCGCGATGACCAAACTCAAAGATAAGTTACTATCCGAAAACGAAAAGATTAATTGGGTGCCGGAACATATAAGAAAAGGGCGCTTTGGCGAATGGCTGGAAAATATAGTGGATTGGGCATTCTCGAGGGAGCGTTATTGGGGGACGCCGCTGCCTATCTGGAAAAGCGCAGACGGTGACTATATTTGCGTGGGGAGTTTCGCCGAGCTTAGGGAATTAGCCAAGGATAAAACAAAGATAGGGGATGATTTTGACCCACATCGTCCTTTTGTGGATGAAGTTGTTCTAGAAAAAGGCGGGAAAGAGTATCGGCGAGTGCCGGAAGTAATTGATGTCTGGTTTGATAGTGGAGCAATGCCGTTCGCGGAGTGGCATTATCCTTTTGAGAATAAAGAACAGATTGATAAAGGGTTAGCTTTCCCAGCAGATTTTATTAGTGAAGCGCAAGACCAGACTCGGGGCTGGTTTTATACTTTGTTGGCAGTGGCAGTGTTACTGGGCAAAGAGCGACCGTACAAAAACGTGGTGACTTTGGGTATGGTTTTGGATAAAGCAGGGAAGAAAATGAGCAAATCCAAAGGGAATGTAGTGGATCCCGAGGAAATGTTCAAAAAATATGGTGCGGATGTAGTGCGTTGGTATTTTTATAGCGTCAACCAGCCATCTGATTCTAAGTTGTTTGATGAAAACATCTTCCCGCAGATTATTCGCCGGTTTGTGCTTACTTTGTGGAACACTTATTCATTCTTTGTGACGTACGCGAAGTTAGATAATTTTGACCCCGCTAAAACCCCTAAAAAATCGGGCAATGTTTTGGACCAATGGATTATAGCCAAATTAAATAAATTAGTTGAAATTGTAACTGATTCCCTAGAGAAATATGATCCTTTGCGCGCAGCTTTGGAAATTGAAGCGTTTGTCGGGGAATTGTCTAATTGGTATGTCCGCCGGAGTAGAAAGCGTTTCTGGAAAAGCGAAAACGCAGCCGATCAACTAGCAGCATACGGCACATTATACCAAGTTTTAAAAACCTTGAACTTGGTCTTGGCGCCGTTCATGCCCTTTGTCGCTGAAGCGATGTATCAAAATCTGAAAAATGATAGCGATCCCGAATCAGTGCATTTATGCGATTGGCCAAAGGCAGTTAAAATTGACACAAAAATTTTGGACGACATGAAACGGGCACGAGAGATTGTGGAATTAGGGCATCATCTGCGGGAGGAAGCTAAAGTCAAAGTGCGCCAGCCTTTAAGCGAGTTAAAAGTTACCCAAGCCGAATTGCCAGCAGAATTAGTAGCAATTGCTTTAGATGAGTTGAATGTCAAAAAACTTAGTTTTGGAGCGGAAAAAGACGAGTTGATTACGAAAATCACTCCTGATTTAGAGATAGAAGGTTTGGCGCGAGAATTGGTGCGGTTAATTCAAGCTATGCGTAAAAATTCTGGCTTTGAGGTAGCGGACCGCATCATTTTGTCTTATGAAACCACGGATGAACTCATCCAAAAAGCATTTACGGAATGGGTAGATTACATCAAAGGAGAAGTGTTGGCTCTAGAAGTTAAAGCTAGTTCTGCCGTACAGCCAGAAGAGGTCAAAGTAAATGGCCATCCTGTCAAATTGAGCATCGCTAGAAATAAATGAGAAATTATAGTTATGCGGCATGGCTCGGGCGGGTATTATTACTATTAGCGGTAGTTGCTTTATTTTCCGCGGCTTCTTGTAGACACGATGATTTATCATCGAGCAATCATCAGTTTATCACTATGCCCAATGGTAAGCAGATCGTATTAGTGGGGATAGCAGACGATGAAGCAAAGCGATCTAAAGGGCTGTCCGGGCGCGAGCAGCTGGCTTCTAATGAAGGAATGTGGTTTGTCTTCGATAGGGAGGGATACTACCCATTTTGGATGAAGGATATGAAATTTAGTTTGGATATCATCTGGCTCAATAAGGATTACCAGGTGGTAGATATAGCGAGATTTGTCCCGCCGGCAGTAGGAGTTACTACTTTGCCCCAGTATCAAAATGCTTACCCGGCTAAATATGTTCTGGAGGTGAATGCGGGGGTAAGCGAGGAGCTGTCCAGGGGAGACAAGCTTAATTTAATGTTAG
>CAYGXX010000040.1:0-4622 GCA_964354145.1 uncultured Candidatus Saccharibacteria bacterium | reverse complement strand
TTTGTCATCCTCGGACTTGATCCGAGGATCCAGACAGAAACATAAACAGAAAAATCGTCTTGTTTGTTTTCTTGTCTGGATTCCCGCCTCCGCGGGAATGACAAAATAGATGAGTTATCGGAATAACAAAAACTAGCCCAGCGGCTATTTTACTAATAGGCAAATAACTATATTATAATAGATGATATTGGGCGGTTAGCTCTCCGCCAGCTGGCGGATGATTAGAGCGTTCTGACTCATAGCTCCCATTAAAAAAACAGAAAACTACTTTGGGGCGGTTAGCTCAGTTGATTAGAGCGTTCGCTTGACGTGCGAAAGGTCACTGGTTTGAATCCAGTACCGCCCACCACACCAATAATTAACGGCTTACCGATGAGCCGTTAAAAAATTATCCTAATATTATTGTGTAGAGTCCCGAAAAAGTATTAAATATTAGTTAAGCAATTCAAACATATCTGTTCCTGGATTATCAGGATTTATATTACTCCATACCATCCGATTTTCGAACATATCACTACGGCCCAACGAATACCCTAGACCATTAGGGGAATTGTCGGTTAATTGATGATTACATCCAATTGGATCGCTTATTCTGTGTAACCAAATATTAGAACTGTAGAAACCAGTAACGGAATCTTGCTTAAAATTATTCCATATAATCAAATTTTCATATATCGCAGGTGCATACAAGACAGGGACAATGTTGGGATGATTAAACCCTCCCTTGCCATTAGTAAGATTGATGGAAGGATTCCCAGTAACAATGTTTTTCATGTGAATATCAACCTGAGTTTTGAATGAAGCTGACCAAACTATCCAATCACCATAGACAGCTGGGTTTTCTTGATCGGTATATGAATTTGGAGGATCAACCATGACGGTTGTATTTCCCGGATCAGTTATGTGGGCCATATAAATGGCATCTTTGGTATTATACAGATCAAGCGACACTCTTTCTTTCCAAACAACAATATCCCCGTGAAGTGCTATAGATTCTTTTAGATAATCAGACCATGGCCTGATTTCCGCTATAGTATCGGCACTAATACTGTACTTCATTATTCGAGAAGCCGGATAATCTGATTGTTCAATCCACACAATCGAATCTCCGTAGATAGCAGAACTCGTTATTCTGCGCCCAGAAGAAGATATGTCAGTAATGTTTATTTCTTCAGGATTGGGTTGAGATATATCTTTCATAAAAATATTATTCCATGCAGGAAAACCAAATTCATCTAACTCCTCGGAGTCCTTTACCCAAATAATATATGTATCATATATATCAGGATTTCCAGCTGATTCTTCAATCAAATCTTCATTGCTATTAAATAGGTTCTTCATGTAAACATCGAATTCATGCTCACCGACTTGCTTCATATAAACAATTATATTGTCATAAATTTTCGGTAAGACACTGCTTCCGTTGATTACTGTTGTTAGTTCTCCCTCCGGTTTCCAAAACTTAGGTGGCCATCCAATTCCAAGACATTTGTTATAAGGAATGGGAGTTCCCGCTTCTAATCCACCGCCGGGATATAAACCAGCTTCTAAGGCAGAGCTGGGTTGGGAGCTAAAATAATTTTGTAGTTGTGGAACAGTCGCAAAAATTCCTGCTACCAAAACCACTACCAAAGTAGCTATGGCAGTATTGCGGATTCTGACTTTTTTAGATTCAGGAAGCCGTGAAATAGAACTAAGCAACTTGCGCAAAGCTTTAATATTTACTGATACGGGCTTCCTTTTCTTTTTTGTTTTCATTTTTATTTACCTATTTAATTATACTACATTTTACTCATAAAGTCAATGGTTTTATGCGAAAGGCTATAGCAGCAAAAAATTACAAAAATTTATTAGCAACAGTTAAACATATATGTTAATGAAGCCATATCCAAACAATTTTTGCGATTAAAATGAATTGACTGAAAGGCATTTCTGTGATATAATGAAATGAAATTCAGTGAGCCCACCGGGCCGGAGAGCCCTCTGGGCCGGAGGCAAAAATCGGTCAAAATAGCCAAAATAAACATAAAACGCGGTATGCCAAGCCAAATACCAAATAACAAAAACTATTCGCTCCCAGAGCGGCTTCCAGCCCGGAGGGACTTCCAGCCCGGAGGGGTTTTTTATACAAAACCTCCCAGAAAAAAACGCCCATTAGGTTGGAAAATTGGCCTCGGCATTGGGGCGGCTATTTTGCTGCTAACGTTTGTGCTGTTTAATCAACAAATTGGCCAATTATTAAATTGGATCGGCATAAAAGCCCAGAAGCCCGGCGGTCCCCAAATCACCCTGTTCTTAGACCCGGTCGAACAAGGCGGTGGACCATCCGACACAGTGCAATATACCGTTAACATCCAAATAGAACAGGGGACTTATCTCAATGCTCTTGATCCCCTCGATCCTAACAATGGTGCTCCCCTGCCTTTCTTGGGAGATATTTCCTTTAATGTCGACAATCTAGCAAGTCTATATCCAGAGTTTATTGAATCTGCAAATATTACTGTACCAATTGAAGATCCTGCTTTGCCCGGCAATAATCCTGCAATGCCTTGGATCACCGTATTAGACGACGTGAATGCTTTTGGTTTACTTACCAACAGACGCCTCACTCCTCCTGACTTAGGTTTTATTACCACCCCCCCCATCCTTACCATCACACTGAAAAATTATCCTTTAGAACATGGTGGATTTCCAATCAACTTCCAAGTTGGTGCTACGGTGAATTATTTACCCAGTATGGGAGTTATCTCTGTCACGCCTCCTCCCGGACAAGAGCCCACTGTAGATGACCCCATTCCAGCCAACGGTATTTTAAATCTTGAGGGCGGCATTCCTCCTCAACCAGATTTCAGCCTAGTGATCACGCCCAAAACTCTAGACGTTAATTCAGGCGAAACCGCTGTCTATGATATTGCTGTCGGTAGCCTGAATGACTTTAGCGGTGATGTTGTCTTAACTGTCCCTGGTTTGGATGGATACAAAATTACTTGTCTGGATGGCTTTACGTTACTACCCGGAACTCTGACTTTAGCTGCCGGGGAGACCAAGCATTCCACTTTGACTATTTTCACTACATCCGGCTTAAAGGATATTTTCACCGTCCCAATTCAAGTGCACGGCAGCAGTATGATCTGGATCCTGGAATTAGATCCTGACACGGGAGGCACTAAGCTGGTACTGAAAGAAGTTATTCATGACGACAACGCTACCTTAACCATCAATCCTCTTCAGGATTACTCTCTAGCTATCGTTCCGCCCACCATCACTATTGCTCCAGGGGGAACCGCTGTTTACACCATTGAACTGACCCGGACAAGTAACTTTACCGGACCAGTAACTTTGACCACTGACTTAACCATCCCCTCTCTAAATCCTAACTTAGAGTCTGCCATCTTTAGCGACACTATTTTGTAGATTGGCGATTCTAATCCGACTCTTACTCTGCAGGTTAAACAGCCTAATCCCGATGCCAGCATCAATTTCAAGGTGTTTGGAGATACTCCCGACTTGAATGGTTCACCTGCTCAAAGGGAGGCAGGAGCTCAGCTGAATATTGTGAATACTCCTGATTATACTCTTGAAGTAAAACCGGACAGCCAAGGTGTCTTTGCAGGAGGCACTGCCACTTACACCATCACCGCCACACCGCTCAATGGCTTCAGTGAGCCCATCCAATTGCAAGATGATCTTCTCTCTAACTTTGGCACCTATGTCGAAAGTGTCACCTATGATATCAACCCAATTACCACTGCTACTGCCTACTCTACGGCGATGCATATCAAAACCAAGACGGGGGTAACCAACCCGGGGTTTGACTTTACGGTTACTGGCGTTGGTACCCCCAGCGGCCTCACCAGATCCGACCAGGCCAATCTGGCCATAGGAGTAGTGCCGGATTATTCTCTCGTGATTGATCCCTTAACTCGGACAGTTGCTCCCGGAGGAAGTACCACCTACATCATCACTCTGACTAGGATAGGGGGATTCAGCGGAGATATCACTTTGAGTACCGATCTGGGTGCCAAACCAGGAGTTCAATCGGCAGTCTTTAACCCAGTTGTTCTCTCTGGAGGAATCCTAACTTCTATCCTAACTGTAACGGCCAGTAGCCCGGCAGCAGATGCCGATCATCTCTTTGTGGTAGTGGGAAGTACCCTAGATTTAGGAGGTTTCTCTGCTCAAAGACAGACCCAAGAGGCTCATTTTATCATCGGGAATACCCCTGACTTTGCGATCACTATTGAGCCACCCAAGAGCCAAACGGTCAATCCCGGGGGAGCAGCCACCTATCACATCTTGCTTTCCCGCTTAAACAACTACCGAGATACCGTTACTTTAACCCATAATTTAACCAGTCCTTTTGTGGCTTCAGCGGTGTTTGATGACGCGGTTCTAGAGGATGGGGATAACGATGCCTACCTGACAGTTACAGCCACCAACCCCGCTGATGACAGCAATCTACCTTTTGATGTCACTGGCACTGGCATTGTAGAGGGAATCCCTGCCGACCGGCAAGATAGCGGGGTCTTTATTATTCAAAACTTAGGAGATTACCGGATCGCCATTGACCCCTCTAGCCGTACCGTGGCTCCCGGTGGAAACACCACTTACACTGTCACTCT
>CAYGXX010000039.1:0-4636 GCA_964354145.1 uncultured Candidatus Saccharibacteria bacterium | reverse complement strand
CACGGCGCAGGTCTCAGAATTAGCAGGAAGTAAAATTGTGTCAAAAGAGGATTTCTTAAGAGCAGTTACCCTATATTACTTGTCTGAAAGGAAACACGACAAACAACAACTTGCAGAGAAATTGTCCATCATTAATGCTGAAAGTTATATAAATAATATATTAGCGTGGCTGGTTGAAAAAGGGTTAGTTGAAAAGCAAGACGACTTTTACAAAATTAAAATTGAAACACTTTTATCCTAATATGGTTAATTGTAATATTTTTCAAGAAGATTGTGAGAAGTTCCTAAAACAATATGATGGGATGTCTTTTGATTTATCATTCCTAGACCCACCGTTTAATCAAAATAAAAAATATAACACATATCGGGACAATTTACCGAAGGAAATATATTGGGAGTGGATGACCGAAGTCTGTAGATTAGTTTTCGAAAAAACGTCAACCGGCGGGGGAATTTATTTTATGCAAAGAGAGAAAAATGTCCACCATGTACTGCATGTTTTAAAAAATAGTGGCTGGAATTTCCAAAATCTTATTATTTGGAAGAAAAAGACATCCGCAGTCCCGATAAAAAATGGATTTGGGAAGCATTACCAAGTAATTGTTTTCGCAACTAAAGGAGAGAAGCCTCAAATATTCAATAAACTCAGAATAAATCCGCCCCTATTAGTAACAGAAAAATATGAGAGACCAGATGGGAGATATGTGACCGATGTTTGGGATGATATACGAGAGTTAACATCGGGTTACTTTGCTGGCCAAGAACCCTTAAGATTGGCAAACGGTAAGCGATTGCATGAACAACAATCTCCGATCGAATTATTAGTGAGGATCATTTTGTCATCATCAAAACCAAATGATTTGATCTTTGACCCTTTTGCTGGATCAGGAACAACACTTGTTGTCGCAGAACAACTCAACAGAAATTCTATTGGAACAGAGATAGACCCGCTATATATAAAATTCATTAGTCAACGGATAAGTAATATAAAATCAACGGATGACGTTAGTAGGTTATATCAAAAATATAAACACACAAAGGATTTAGACAAAATTTGGGGTCCAATCCCACCTTCAAAAATAAATTTTGAGGTGGCACGCCAACTCTCTCTGGTACAAAACTAGGTGGTAGATAAACCCTACGACCTCACCCCGGAGGAGATAAAAAGTGTTGGTGCAGATACTAAATCATAAAGAATATGGGACAAACAGAAATCTTAGGGAAATTAAGTAGAGAATTAGAAAAGGATATTCACGAAGAATGTCAGGTAATTTGTATCTTGTCGAGAATACGCAAATATCTTGAGGCCGAAAATAAAAAAGACCAGTATAAATATCTAAACTTTTACTGCAATTGGGCACTGCATTCAAAAATTAATGATACGAAACAGGTGGCTGATATTTTATTGGAATTCACGGAAGGGAAAAACGAAGGATTTTTAAGATTTGCTTATTTATACGAAGATTTAAATAATTTTCTCAGTATGAATGGATTGCCGATGAAATTACTTAATGATCACAGTAATTCTATGAGATTTGTAAAATTATTAGTAAATATTTATTCTGACACTCCGCTTATTGTGCCGATAAGCGGCGGGCAGCCAAGGATTATAACAATAAAAAAACCACTGAACGAGCTAGTCAAAAATGGTTTTACTGTTGGATATGAAATTAAATAAGTAAGAAAAGAAAAGGGGACGGTTCTTGGTTCGACAGGCTTCCGTCTACGCATCAGCTACGCCGGACAAGACGCCGGACTGACGCACCATAAACTTTTTGACCCCTTCGACAGGCTCAGGGCGGGCCTGAAAATCAGCTAAAATTTAAACTTGTTGTTTTTTCATACCCCTTGATAGGAGATAATAAACATATGTAAAGATTGTACTTGACCATATGAAATATATTTCATATGGAAGATATGGATAAAACGATGGGTGGCTGGGTACACACCAGTGATGAATTTCTATGATATAATGCCTTTATCATGAATAAAATTACTGCTTTTATTAAGCGCCAAGGGAAGAGCTATTTTGCGTATAGCCCAAGTTTGACTGGTTGCTATTCGCAAGGGCAAACCAAAAAGTCAGCGGTAGCTAATTTTACCAAAGCAGCTAAAGTTCATTTGGCGGCTCGGAAAGATATTGAAAAGCGCCTGGCCAAGAGGGCGGGGGTTCAGGCAGTTGAATTAATTTTGGGGAGTCGTGCCTAAACTCCCGGCGATTACAGGCAATCAATTAGTTAAAGCTTTATTGCAGGTTGGTTTTGAGCAAATCAGGCAGGAAAGCAGCCATGTTTCTTTATGGCGGGAGCGGGACAATCAGCACATCACTATTCCTGTGCATCGCGGCAAGACGCTAGGCAAAGGACTTTTAGACAGAATCCTGAAAGACATTGGCCTCTCAGCCGATGACCTAAGAAAATTGCTATAATATAGATTGAAATAGTTTTTTAGTTCCAAGTACTCTTGTGTTAATTTGACCATATGAAATATATTTCATATGGTATATATATGACTCAAAGCTTTATCACAAAACTTAGAAAAGATAAGGAATTTCAAAAGCTTTATGATATTGAGAAGAAAAAGCTTGATATTGCCATTGCTTTAGTAAAGGCCCGGAAAAGCAAGGGTTTCACTCAGAAAGGAGTGGCGGATAGGGCTCAGGTTACCTGGCGTACTATCTCTGCCATAGAGAATGGCAAAGCCAACCCCACTATTAGCACCATCAACAAGATTTTTGCGGCAGTGGGAAAGAACCTGAAGCTGCAAATAAGTTAAATATGTAAACCATGATGGTGTTAGGGATCGGACTAGTAATAATTTTGGTGATCGCAGGGCTGATTGCTCTAGCTTCAGCCGACAAACCCCGCAAAGAAAAATAAGCAACCTCTCTTTTCCGTCCCGAAAAGCTTAGCGGTTATTCGGCGGGATTATAATGATGATATGGAAATAGAAGTAAAAAACACCAGTGGGTTAGCGCCTTATGCTGTTCAAATCGAAAAGCTAGTTAAATCTACCCTCAAAGAAGTTGGGGCAAAGTTTAATTTGAACGATGTGTCGGTGGTGGTTAAAGAGGCCGAGCATCCAAACGATCTCAAAGATATCGGTGGAGTCGGGGGCTATTGTCCCAGCGGGGGATTAGTCGAACTAAGCCTGGATGTTAATAACCCTGCATTCCAAAAATTGTGGGGGCAATTGATCCGGCGGAGTTTACTGCATGAATTGCATCATGCGGCGCGCCGGCAGGCAGGGATAGCCACCGGAGAAAGCTCATTTGCAGAATGTTTGTTTAGCGAAGGATTGGCTGATCATTTTGTCTATGACTTAACCAACCTTAAACCAGTTTGGGTAATTGATTTAGATAAACAAGTTGCCGATACATTGTTGGGAAAAGCCAAAAAAATATTTAGCCAGCCGATGACAGATAAGCTTTACGATGATTGGTTTATTAAAGGGTCCCAAAAATTAAACATCCCGCAGTGGGCCGGCTACGCTTTGGGCTATAAACTGGTCGAGGATTATCTTGCCCAACATCCTAGCGCCTCCACCGCATCGCTGGTGTCTATGTCTCCCCAGTTTTGATGGTCTGGTAAGATAAGGGTATGGGTATGAAGCTAAACGTTGAGATCAGTAAATTAGCCAATCAGTACTTCTTTATTTCCAGCCTATCTTGTTGGCATAAAAGTTGTCGTTTGGCATATAACAAAGCATGGCTTCAGGGCAATCCGTTGACAGGGCCAGAAAAAGCAGCCTTAGTCGATTTTGCAGAGATCCATCAAAAATATTCTTTTAGTGAGGGTGATTATTATTTAGGCAGAGCATTTTTTTTGAGTGACGATCCTTGGGAAGAAGTTAAACAAAAAACTAAACTCCACGATCGAATAAAAGAAATCTTTGCTCTTTTTGAGCCTATATTTATTGTAATTTGGGAAAATAATTTTCCTGCATTAAAAAAACAGAAAGCCGCAATCGAAAGTTTTTTCCTTGATAATCAAAAGATTGTATCTGACATTGATCAGAATTTATTAAAGCTATTCTGTCTAGATAAGCCTATTGTCGATGCCGTTCGTGTTGTGCTGCTTTTATCTGTTGGCGATACTGTCGGGGGAGGCGCCAATATTAAGCCCGAAGGAGTAACCTTGGAGGTATCCGGATGGCGCAAGGAAGACAAAAAGATAATCAGTGTCTTATACCATGAGTTAGTACACTTATGTTATGAAAATTATGCCATGTTGCCAGAAGGGCCTAACAGTGTGGATTCATCAACCAGGGAGGCGATAATTGCTGGATTATTCCCGAATGGATATTTAGCCAATAAATATCTTGGCGTTGAAAAGACCAATAAATACTCCCATATTCTAAAAGATTATATAGAAAATTATCGGCGGCTTGATTTGTTGCTCATCGATTTAATTAAAAAAGAGGCAGCCGGGTAGGGGCCACCTCTTGGAACTACTACCTCGTCGGTGTAGTCAATCGATTGACTATATGTTGCAATAGTCGTCTATTCCCAGCACAGAAAACTGGTTTGTTGCCACTGCGGTAATGTGCACATCCGCCGTGGCATACATTTAACCATTGGCAACGAAGGCAGGTTCGAGGCAGACAACTAACCTCCTGGTTGTGTTGCTGGTATCCT
>CAYGXX010000038.1:0-4726 GCA_964354145.1 uncultured Candidatus Saccharibacteria bacterium | reverse complement strand
AAAGTCGGTGAATTAGCGGCTCCCAACTTCTCAACAGTGAAATTAGTGCTTTTGACATAGCCAGTATCAATAGAGGCTTCAAAAACGGCAGTTGTCACTGTTACCCGCTTACCTGTACTAGTTACCAACGTCAGGGTGCTGAATCGACCGGACGGATATCGATTATCAATTACCAAATCCACGATAGTTTCACCGAGAGCAACTGCTTTAGTCAAGGGGCCAGAAAAACAATCCATTAGATAAGACTGTTCTACACTGGCTTCCCAGATAATTGGCTTGGCGTAGGGATCAGTGACTCCTTTAAGATAAGGAGTGGCTTTTTGGGGATTGCCATCACTCCAAGCATTTTCTACATTTTCAGTGGCTCCCCCGCTATCGGAGAAATAATAAGCAGAGATGGGTTCATTATTATAAGTGATAATGATACTAGAGGTGACAGCAACAGCTTCAGCAATCCCTGGCTTATTTAACTCGTAAGTGTAACCATAATACACTTGGTCTCGCGTATCATCATATAAATTAAAGATGTCAGCCCGCGGAGCTTTTAATTTCTTCACGGCAAAGGTCCGGGCAGCTACCACCTGGGCTTTGCGGGCTTCCAGCGGCCAGGTATCCGGCACTTCCGCTAACCCCTTTAGATAATCCTCTAACTCCACCTCATTGACCATCCAGACATTGCCGCTCATGGCTGAGCGACGCACCGTGATGATCCCCCGAAATCTACTGTACTGGCTACTAACTTTTTCGTTGTTGACGGTGATGATGGAGTTGCGCAAGGGAATACACCGGATCCAATCACTAACATCATAAGTGGTACCAGCAGCGTTAATTAAATACCCGCCCGTTCGAGCAGTGACCACTACCGCCATTCCTCCCCCCACTCGCGCAACTAAAATTTTATCACTCCCTCGCCGGATGACCATTCCATTGTCACTGCTAAGAGTGATGCTATCCGTAGTAGAGCTCAAGCCTACTAAAATAGGATTTTTTAGCACTAGTTCCTCGTTGACCGTAATCTCCCAGTAAATCCCGGGGTCATTCATCCAGGTTATCCCTTCCACCACTGGTCGAAAATACTCTTTGTACTTATCGATCTTATCCGGTGCCCTAACAGTAAAACTGAATCTGCCAGTTTCACCAGGATTCACTACTCTATCCGCCACAGCCGTTCGATTGTTGCTCAGCCAGCTGGGACTATAAAAATCGCTCGTGCGATCAAGCGGTCGAGCCGTTCCCAACTTTACCGCATGGTCTCCAGTAACTGCCCAAGCGGTATTGCCATCATTGCGCAAATCCACCCACAGAGCCACTTCTTCTCCTGGGGCCAAGGTAGGGTTTTCAGATTGGCTGACTAAGCTAACTTGATAAACAGCGGGAAGAATTTTGATCTCTACATAGAAATAAAACTTATCCAGCCAGGTTATTCCTTCCACTACCAATCCAAAATACTCCCGATATCTACCAGCAGGCCCTCCTGCGGTAATGGTGAAAGCAAATCTTCCTACCTCGCCTGGTGCGATCTGGCTTTGGGTACAAGAAGCTACCCGATTGTTGCTTAGCCAAGAGGAATGATACAACTTACTATTGCGATCCTGTGGTCTAATAGTTCCTATCTTCACAGCGTTGAGGCCAGAGTTTTCCCAAGTAGTGGTGCCGGTGTTTTTAATATCCACCCAGACATCCACGCTGTCGCCTTGCTTAATGGACATTCCTTCTAGTTGATCCGCCCACCTGGCAGCATACTGGCTGGCTGCTTGGCTGGGTGATACCGCAAAACCTCCTGCCGTCAGCAAAATTGCTCCGACCAGTAATCCCACACCTCTAATCAGCTTGGTTTTATTCACGGTATCAACATTATAACATCGTCCCTTACCAAAACCGACCCACTCAGGATATAATTTAATCAGTTAAATAAACGTTATGCAACCTATTCGCGTTCCCTGGCAACGAGAGCGGCATCACCCCCCGGAAATCTCTCCGGAAGATGATGATACCTATAGTTTAGAGGACACTGGGGAGGTAGAATTGCCCGTAGACGTCGCCCGCCAAGGAGAGCATTTAATTATCCGGGCCCCTATGGTCGGAGCCAAAAATGAAGATGTCAGCATTACAGTGAATAATGACATTTTATTCATTCACAAAAACAATTATTCTGCGGAAGATAAACTAGACAATTATTATGTGCGGGAATGTCACTGGGGACCAATCGCCCGCGAAATCCAGTTGCCAGTTTCGGTAGATCCAACTGGCGCCCGAGCTTCCCTGACTGATGGCATTCTCAAAATCATTCTGCCAATCAGGGGGAATCGGCAAACCCGCATCATCAAAATCCGCTAAACCGCTTAATGGTATACTACAGGTGATACTACAAAATTATCCCTGCTAAAAAAGAATTAATAAAATCTTATTTGATGATTATGAACAAGAGATCGTTGAGTTATTTTTTACTGGCGCTAAGCATCTTACTAGTCTTCAGCGCCCCTTCTTGCGGCAGGAGCGGCACTGGCAGCGGCACGGGCGGAAAAGTCAGCATCGATAACACCACTCCCATCACTCTGGAATATGTCCGCTTGTGGGACGACAGCACTGCCTTAGATGAGATTATTGCGGCTTACCAGGTAAAACATCCGAACATCAAAATAGTGGTGCGTAAGGTTAACCTCCCGGCTGGAGAAACAGTTTACGACTACCAACAAGATATTATTAAGCAGATTGCTGACGGGGCAGGCCCGGATATCTTTATGATCCATAACGATTGGCTGCCCTACCAAGTTAACCAGATCTCCCCCATGCCCAGTGGCCTCATGACCCTAGAGGACTACCAGGCTAGATTCCCTCAGGTAGTAGTGGATGATTTCGTAACCAACAATCAAATCTATGCTGTCCCCTACTACATAGATAATCTGATGCTCTACTACAACACCGATATGTTTACTGCGGCTAAGATCAAAAAACCCCCGCGGACCTGGCAAGAATTGATAGAAATTGTCCCCAAACTGACCAAAAAAGATGCCAATGGAGCAATAATCCAATCAGCTTTGCCCTTCGGAGTAGCTGATGGCATCCCCCGCTTCGCTGAAATATTAGCTAATCTCATTATGCAATATGGCGGCGAGATGACCAGCTCCGATCGCACTAAAGCCACTTTCGACTTACCGGTTCCTAACTCCAACCCTCCGGTTTATCCTGGCAGTGAGGCGCTTAAATTCTACACTAGCTTCGCCGATCCCCAATCACCCCTCTATACTTATACCGATGCTAAAAACGCTAACGGTACGCGTAAACTCCCCGAGGATGTGCAGGCTTTTATGGAGCAAAAGTCAGCGATGCTGATTGGCTACTCTTACCAGGTTGAATACATTAAAAAATTCATGACCACCCGCCTCAACTTTGAAACAGCTCCCCTGCCTCAACTCCGGCTGGAAAATCCCTTAGTCATAGCCAATTATTGGGGAGAAACCGTTTCCAAAACCTCCAAACATCCTAACGAGGCATGGGATTTCATTAAATTTGTGGTTACTAAGTCCAGCAATTTAAGCAAATTTTTCAAAGCTACTCACCACGTTCCCGCCACCAAAGAATCGGTAGATAGTTATAAAGACCGGCAATATTACGGCCCCATAGCCCAGCAAATGCAGTACTCCGTTTCCTGGTATAGACAGAATTCGTCTGACATTGAAAAAATATTCACTGAGATGGTTAACAATGTTCTACATAACCGGATGGCGCCAGAAATAGCGGTCAGTGCCGCAATTAGAGATATTAATGATTTAAGTAGCTACCGAGCGAGAAGCTCGCCTGTCCCTCAACAATAAAACCTATGGGTACCACGCTTGACTTTATCAATGCACTAGTACAAGCCATTTGGGGATTTTTGAATCATCAGCTCCTCCCCATCGGAGCAGCCCTTGCCGTACTAATGATTATCTGGGGGGGTATCCTCTATATCCAAAACCGAGGTGAAGAAGGTAAAAAAGCTATTGGAGCGGCCATCATCGGTTTAATCATTATTGCGCTGGCGGTAATAATTATCAATACTGTTATTACCCTATTTGACTAACCGAGCGTTAACTACCTCTTGCCGACAACAAGATGAATCTTGTATAATTACTTTGATAGATATTTAGATATAAAGAAGGAGACGTGTTATGAAAAAATTCCTACACCATTTGAGTCGCATTGTCTTGGTCAGCACATTATTAATGGCTCCCACGGGGGTTCTCGCCCAACCCGCACTAGAAAACATTACTTTCGCTACAGGGACTCTTGAAAGCATTATTAAAACTCTGGCTAACTGGGCTGCTGGTATAGCAGGAGCTATCGCCGTGGGCTTTCTTATTTACGGCGGCTTCACCTATATTACTGGTGGCGAAAAGGGTGCTGAAAAAGCCAAGCCTATTATCATCAATGCCATTATCGGTTTATTCGTCATCGCCTTAGCTTTCGTGATTGTCAACACGGTAGTTACCGCCCTCGGTCAGTAGTTAACGCCCTCGGCGGAGAGTAAATACAGATTAACTTAGAATTACCAAACTAACCCCTCCTCTATAGAGGGGTTAATGGTTAAAATGGCGCGCCCGAGAGGATATAGAACCCGTCGTCGCTCGGGCTACCTCGCTTCCTCCCCAACACCTTGCGGTTTTGGTATTTCCACTACGGGAAAACTCCCGTTTTCCCGACCCCTTTCCCCGGGTTCAAATCCATTTGGAGTTAATAAATTCGGCAA
>CAYGXX010000037.1:0-5631 GCA_964354145.1 uncultured Candidatus Saccharibacteria bacterium | reverse complement strand
TCAAAAATGAGTTTGCCGAATTTATGGCGCGCCCGAGAGGATTTGAACCCCTGACCTTTCGGTCCGTAGCCGAACGCTCTAATCCCCTGAGCTACGGGCGCACTATGCTACCAAATGATGGCACAACACTCTGCTTAGCACAAATACTGAATTACATCGTACACTCTATCAGTCCTCCGTAGCGCTATCTATATCGCAATCCCCCTTCGCTCTTACGAGCTACGGACGGACAGGGAGAATAATTTTCTATTTTTGATGAGATGAAGCGAAGGTGGAAGCTACGGGCGCTCACAACGCCTTACGGCGTAATTATCCAATTGCTAATAAAGATAGTCTAACTAAGGTCAATCCCCACCCATCCTCCCCTTACTAAGGGGAGGTCTCCGACCCAGAGGGTCTCTAGACCCGGAGGGTGTAGGAGGGGTTAGATTTTGAGGATGCGACCTAATCTATCAATGAAATCATTCTTTCTAGTATCGGATTCAGGCAAAAATCTGCTTAAGGTGGTCCGGAGCTTGGTTTGATAATCTTGAGGAATAGCTAGTGAAATAGTTGGGATAGTCCGGGAAGTAGATAATAAATTCAAATAAAACTTGTCTTCGACTTGGTGGAACCAAAACATCTTAAGCTGATCATACGGGAATGTGCGATCATTAATAGTTATTCCCGTCACATCAATGCGGCAGTGAAGTGATTTGGGTTTCACCCGACCTACTATGAAAATAGTTGCCATTAAAACGAGTACAACTATGCCAAATAACCACTGCTTGGCATACACTACATAAGCCAGCAATAATACTACTATTACAGCCGCCACGCTGTACCAACGCCAATCTTTTCTATACACTTCGAATTCTACTGATTCCCATTCGATGGGCGCAAAACTATCCGATTTTTGCTCTTCCATAAGTTTCTAAAATTAGTTATCAACTCTATTATACTGGCGGAGAGGGCGAGATTCGAACTCGCGATATCCCTTGCGGGATATGCCGGTTTTCAGGACCAGTGCCATCAACCGCTCGGCCACCTCTCCATACTACCCTCTAACGATTCGGGCTCTGGCGGTGAGGGAGGGATTCGAACCCTCGCAGGGGATTTCTCCCCTCTACCGGTTTAGCAAACCAGCCCCTTCAGCCTCTTGGGTACCTCACCTCAAGAGCCCGAATCGCTAACTTCATTTTAATCTACGATATAAATCTTTATGTCCATCACTAGATTTCAAAAACTTTTCTCTTCTCTGAGCAATCAATTTATTTTGATATGCTTCATAACATATTAACACGAATGGGATCCTATGCTTTGTTGATACTACTTTGCCGGATTGATGACTTGAAAATCTAGATTTCAAATTACTGGTTGAGCCAATGTAATACTTACTATCTTTGCCACTTTTCAAAATATAGACATAATACATATTTATTGTAGGATTCGCCCCAGCATTCGCCCTGCATCCGCAGGGCTCGCGGGGCGCCCCGCGCTGTCACTTTTTAGCTATATTATCAGGATAGACGAGTGAGCGTAATTGTTTAGACATTAACATCTTTTGATGCAGGGCGAACCCTCGCAGGGGATTTCTCCCCTCTACCGGTTTAGCAAACCAGCCCCTTCAAGTCCTGCGAATGTGGGACAGCCTCTTGCCCCGCATCCGCGGGGCCTGGGTACCTCACCACGTCAGAACGGCCTCCACTCCGGCAGTTTGCCAACAGAGTTGGCAAACCTTACCGCTCCGTTGTTCTTCCTTTCCAAATTACAAACAGCACTAAAGTGCTTCGGTTTGTAATTTGGGGAAATCAGCAAAAAGCTGATTTCTAGGGAAGAGCTAACAAAAAATCAAGGTGACTTAACTATTATATCTTACCTTGTCTGCTTCCTATCCTCAAAAACCTACCTGAATAAAATCCTGGTAGGTGGCTCGTTTGGCTATCTCTGTTTCCGGATCGATAGTACCCGCTCCCCCGACCAAGGTGTTCCATAATTTCAAGAGCTCTCCGGCAATGGTAGTTTGGTAAATCTTGCCGCCATTATCATTAGTAAAAGTGAACTCCGCCGGTGTAGCTACCCCGAGATCAGTAATATTATAAATAAAATTGATGCCCATCTTACTGAATACGCCGTTATCGATCGGGGCATGGCTAAAGTGCGCGTCAAAATAATTAGATACCCCATCCCGCATCCGATCATCAAAGCCTACTCCTCCGACCCCCACCGAGGTGATTCCCGACGGGAAAATATCCAATCTCTCTAAGCCATTATCCAGATCATCTTCCGGTGAATAAGTAATAATCTGCTTGATTACCATATTCCGATCAAAAATTTGGGGATTGCCGCTTAGGCTTACTTTAGCTGGCATTTGTAGTAACTCTTGGGTAATCTGTCGAATTTTATTTCTGGCTTCGTAAGCTTTAAGTAGCTCTAAACTTCCCCCCTCTGCCACCGGTTTATTCCAACCTACCATATTAGCCACCTGAGTTGCTTTATACGCCAGCCGGATACCGACCCGCAAATCATCAATGGCGTCCGGGGTGCCCAGCCGCAAGATGACATCGGTGATCTCTTCATCGCTTAAACTGGCCGGATCACCACCGATTTTATCTTGGAAACCAGCAAAGATAGCAAACGATTGCGCTAAATAATCCACCGTCCGGCTATCTAATTTAGCGATGCCTTTAGCCCGGTCAATCAAATCAGCCACTCGGGTGATAACCTGAAACATTGCCACATAAGCCGCTTCGTTCGCAGAGTTATTCTTGATCGCTGCCAATATCGTCTCCCGATCCCCGATACCAACAAAACTCCGGTAATTCGGAATGTTTCTATCTAGCACCCCTACTCTATAAGCCAGCTCCTCCCAGACTGGCCGCACCTCTGCTTCAGATAGAGTTCGTTGCCAGCTCATCAGAATTGGCTGTCCCAACACTTCTGGGATCTTGCTTCTGTCCACCGCAATAATGGCCATCGCCTGCCCGGTAGCAAAAGCAGTATAAGACTCGACAATGCGTTCCTGATTTTCATTACTATTATTATATGCAGCCAAAGAGTTCATTAAAGTATACCGGGAGGAGCGGGGCGAGTTTGTCTTGAGCAAACCAATCTCTAAATAATCATGCAGAGCACTTAAATAATCAATCGTTAATAAAAGCCTGGTATCTAATTTACTAATACAGTTTGGGGAGCCCTCGCCACAATCAACGGAAAGAGGATCTTGGGAACCAGCGGCATAAATAACCATGTTACCGTCCCCAATACGGGTTCTTAAGCGATCAAATACCTCGGTGCCGCCGGTCCCCCCGCCGATTACCACCTCCCCTTTAGAATCAACCTGCTCTCTTGGCACAGCGGTGGACTGAGGGATAGACCCTCCTGCCTTACTTGATCTGGTATTGGCACCGCAAGTATAAAGTTGCATCATCAAAATGAAAAATATTAGCAACACTGCCAAGGCCAACAATACATAGGGGTTGGATACTGCTGCGGCTATTGCCTGAGCGGCAGCCTGAGCAGCTTGAATAGCTGCTTGAATGATGGCCTGAGCAGTTTGGATTGCAACCCGAGCAGCTTCCGCCGCTGCCTGAGCAGTTTGAAGGGCAGCTCGGGCGGCCGCTTCCGCAGCAACCTGAGCCACTTTGGCAGTGGCTCGAGCGGTCTGCTCAGCGACCTTCCCTACTGCTTGCCCCGCTTGTTGGGCGGTCTGACCAGCTTGCTGTGCTGTCTTACCTACTGCCTTACCGCCAGATTTAGCTAAACCTTCGGTAGCTTGCTCCGCTCCCTTCAATTTGGGGGTGGGTTTAGGCTGAGGTGCCTGCGGCTTGCCTTTTTTTGGTTTTGGCTGCTCTGCCTTTTCAGTCTTTGGTTTCTTCTTCCGCCGCCTTAACCGAGGGCTCTCCTGACGCTCTGGCTGCTGCCGCTGGCGCTCCTCTTCTTCGGCTTCCGGCTGCTCCTCCCCCTCTTCCTCCGGCAGCTGACCGGAAACTAAATCTTCTTCACCAGGAAGCGGAGATTCATCCGGCATTAAATCAGCATCATCAGCCATGGCATCAAATAATTAAATCCAAACTAAATATCCGGGAGCTCTTATCGATAATAAACAGCTTACTGGCCACAGCATCATATAATAATTCGCTCATATTGATTTGGCCGCTGGCACTCAAGAACTGCACGGGGCGTTCCTTGCCATCCAGATACCAGCGCCAGAGCGAACCATCAGCCAGCCCCACGATCAATTGGTCTTCCGAGCGCCAAGTAAAAGCATCAACTGGGCGATCAAAGATTTTTTCCACTTTCTGTTCAGTAATACTCCAAACGGCTAACTTTTGCACTCCTCCCACGTCAGCCAAATAAGCAATCTGATCCCCTTCCGGTGAATTACTCCAAGCAGTTTGCTTGATTCGGTCTGGCATCACTTCTGTAAACTCCTTCTCTACGAGATCAAAGATCCTGTCGGACCCGGAAAAATCATCAGTCCAAAGAACATAACGGTCACTATTCAACCAAGTCAAAATGGGATCAACAAAATCCAATCCGCTTTTCAGGCGCTCCCATTCCGTACCGTCAATGTGAGCCCGGATAGCAGACTTCTCGCCTCCGGCAGTTTCATAAAAATAAATAATGTTATCGCCTTCTGGAGAAAAGCTGACATCCCGCACATTACCATTGAGTAAGATTGGCTGCCACCCAATAGCATTGACCTGAGTGCTTTTGAACAGCCAAGTGCTAATACCATTATCTTTTAACGCTCCTTGCGCCGGTCTCTCTCCAAGCGGAATAAATCTCCCTTGCACATTGGAATTATCTACGGCGTTTGGTAATCGGAGTTTCCCGATGAGCCTAACCATAGCATTATTTTCCACGGATGACCACACCACTTTTTTTAAATTGGTAAAGTTGCCTTTGAAAAGCGGGGCTCTAATTTTAGTAGCCAAATCCAAAGTCTCAAAACCTCCGCTCGAATTAACAAAAGCCAACGCTTGTCCGTTATTAGTAATGCCTAACCAACTCACTGGTTCGGCAACTAAGGTTTCAATAGTGGGAACGGGGTGCAAGCTAACAGCCAGCTTGGTGCTCTCCTTGGTAACAAGGTCAACATCCTGTTCAAAATCTACATAGCCATCTTTAGTAACCAAAATATTGTGTTGCCCCGCTTTTAGCTTGATCGTTAATGAGTTAACCGAGTCTTTCTGGAATTTGCTATCAATGGTCACCCGCACATTCCCGGGATCAAAAGTTAACTCCAAAGTCCCGCGGTGAAAATCTAACCGTGGCAAGACAACATACGCCGTGCCAGCCAAAAGCGCCAGCACTGCCAGACCCATCACCCAATTCAACCATCGAGCCCTTTTAGGCTGAGTTATCTTTGTTGTCGGAAAATTAAGAGAAGTGTCAATCGGCAAAACAGTCAGAGGTTTCGAAGGCAGCTCCTCTCTCTCGCCTGCTCGGGGAGCCGGCCGCGGCGCTGGAGAGCCAACCGGAACCTGCAAATCCGAAGGTAAGCTGCCGGGGAGGTCCTGGCCTGTGTCAATCGGAAGAGGAGAAGTGTTTTGGTTTTGATCTTCTGCCATCTCTACTATTATATAGAGTAACTATTAGTTAAATTATATCATATATTGATTGATTTGTAAATACTATTAGGTGATA
>CAYGXX010000036.1:0-5759 GCA_964354145.1 uncultured Candidatus Saccharibacteria bacterium | reverse complement strand
AGATCAAGCTAATCCCTAAAAACTACCCCAAGTTCAGATTGCAGGCTGCAACTCGCCTGCATGAAGCCGGAATCGCTAGTAACCGCAGATCAGCTATGCTGCGGTGAATACGTTCTCGGGTCTTGTACAAAATAAATGCGCCTGGCAGCGCATCGGACTAGTTGGTGTAAATCCAACTGGGCTTTCGTGAATGAAAGCACATAGTTGAGAACAGGACTTCTTTCGTAAGAAAAAGTCCGAAGGGTTCAATAGACAAATGACAGTCTTATACTTTAAGAGCGTTTCGACCCTGTCGTGTACACAGGGGAAGAAATTTTAGAGGAGCTCGTATAGGAACGCCGGAAATAGCCCGATGAGTAACCCAGGGAGATCCTGCAGACAAGGAGTAGTTGATAAGCGTCCGCAGGAAGTCAGCTGATCCCATAGTAATTTGCTTTATAATAAAAGCAGATGAAGGGGTGAACTCTATGTTAGATCCAAATTATATTGTCGGTTTCGTTGATGGAGAAGGATGCTTCAGCATTACCATCAATAAAAACGGCAAGCGTTTACCGGAGGTCAGATTGATATTTGAAATCGAGCTCCGGGAAGACGATGAAGCTATTCTTCAGCAAATCAAAGCAGTGCTCGGTTGTGGCAACATCTACCAGTTGAATTACAAACGGTATAATAATTGGCGGCCACATGTAAAATACAAAGTCAGTAACTTCGCAGATATAGCTGGCAAAGTAATTCCATTTTTCCAGCATTATCCATTACAGGCCAAGAAGCGTTGGCAATTCGAAGAGTTTTGCCGAGTGGCCGAGATGATGCGCGATAAGAAACATCTGACACCAGCAGGAATAGCAGAAATTAGATCAATTCAGCATAGAGACTCGCTGGATGCGCTAGACGCGCACGTCCAGTGGGGAGCGATAGAAACTACCTAATCGCAATCACCGCCCGTCACACCACGAAAGTCAGAGGCGCCCGAAACCCCCATTAGGGGACTAAGGCGAAGCTGATGATTGGGGTGAAGTCGTAACAAGGTATCCGTACGGGAACGTGCGGATGGAACACCTCCTTTCTAGGGAGTCATTGAATATCTGTGGTTGGATGCTGGATGCAAGGCCAACCCTTGTTTCTGGCACCCAACCACTGATGTTCCAGCTTCATTAGAAGTAAGACCGCCATCTTTTATTAGATGGGAAAGCACTGCTGGCTACTCTCTGACTATCAACTCGAGCAAATCAACCACTAGGGTGGTTTATTTTAGGATAGGCCTGCTCTTGACCTTTTCAGCTTTTTGTGATATAATTTAACTATAATTAACATTAAGATAAAATGTTTCAAATTTGGTTAATGCCCTTTAAAGAAATTTACTTATTTTTACGCTGGTGGGGTTGGGAAATTCCAGCAGGAATTTTTCAGAGTACCAAGAATACTCTCTTAGATTTTGATAATATCTTACAATTTGAAGCTAATTTGCGGCTCTGGTTGGCGGTTGAGCCATTATTTGGTGATTACACTTGGGCAGGCAGAGTGATTGGTTTTTCGCTGCGGGGAGCGAGAGTTATATTTACGTTGGTGATTTATGCGGGAGTGTTGGCAGTAGGGTTAGCCGCCATAGCCGGCTGGCTAATTTTGCCTTGGCTGATTTTTTACTTCCAGTTTTAAAGATTGAATATGAATCTTAATTTACGATTAAATCAGTCCGGCTGGCCCAGCTATTATCAGGTAGTTTGGTTGCGGATTAGTTTCTATGGCTGGTTAGGGTTAACTTTTGGCTGGTTGGCTATAGCGGTATGGGTTGGTTGGTTTGATGGAGAGACAGGGCTGCCACTGGCGACATTAATTAGGGGAGCTTTCATGCTCGTCCTGGTTAGTTTGTATTGGGTACATCGGTTAAAAGGAATTCGGCCGGCGGATAACAAACAATTTACCCTTACTGATGGTTTAGATTGGCCGACTAGGCAAGTGGTCTGGCGGGCAGTTGCGACAGCTAAGAATTCGCCCTTGACCATGGGACAGCTTTTGCAGGCATTAGGAGGATTGCGTCCTGTAGTTTTAACTCTGGCGAGGTTGAATATGGCAGCTGAAGATTGGCAATCGATTTTATCAAGATCTGTTAAAGAATCAGCTGACCCCGCGATGGACAAGGCTTTGATTTACGCTAAAGAAGATGGAACACAGATTTCCTGGGCGCATCTATTAAAAGGGGTTATGAGCGGGTCTCCTAGTTTTATTACCGTTTTGGATAGTAAGAAGATTAATTTGGCAGAGGCTCTGGCGGTGGCAGATTGGGCTCGACGGCAATGGAATTACCGTCCGGTGGTACTGCGTTATGGGTTGCTACATGATCTCTTTACACCCAAACGCAATCTAAACAAGACTTGGACAGCCAAAGCAACGCCCATCCTAGATCGCTTCAGTCGGAATTTGACTGAACTGGCTAAAGTCGGATTATTAATATCAGCGAAGGTGCGCGGCAGGGAAGTGGAAGAAGCAATCCAAGTGTTGTCTAAGAGTCAAGGTAACAGCCTCATCTTAGTGGGTGAGCCCGGGGTGGGTAAGACCTCAGTGGTGGGGGATGTGGCTCTTCGGATGTTGCGCGGCGATATCCCCAGCTTGAATGATTACAAATTGATTGAGCTGGACGTTGGGGCTATGATCGGTGCGGCTGGCGGTGATTTTCAACAGCTCTTTTCGCGAGCCGTGCAAGAAGCTTCCCGGTCCGGCAATACCATTTTATTTATCGGTAATCTTGACCAGCTGGGCAAGGCTAAGTCCGGCGAGGGGTTTGATTTGTCTGCTATCTTACTAGACGCCTTGCGCGGTAATAATTTGCAACTAATTGGCACCTCCGACCCCTTAAATTATAAGAAATATATTGAAAATAATGCCAATCTAGTAACCTTATTTACTCGAGTCAACATTGAAGAGATGGATGCTGATGCTGCCGTGCTGGTCTTAGAAGATTTAAGTCGGCAGATTGAATCTCGGCAAGGTGTACTAATCACTTTAAATGCCATTAAGCAAGCGGTTGCTTTGAGCCAACAGTATATTCATGACAATCAATTGCCGGATAAAGCCGAGGACCTTCTCGATGAAGCAGCGGTATATGCTGCTCGCCGAGGGATAGGCTTAGTTACTAGCCAGGAGATAGATGCGGTAATGAGCTCTAAGACTAATATCCCAATCGGCGATATTCGCCAAGATGAGAAAACTAAACTAGCTACCTTGGAATCTAAGATTCATGAACGGCTGGTTGGCCAGTCAGAAGCGGTCACCGCTGTGGTGGAGGCCCTGAAGCGAGCCCGTTTGGGGGTGGCAGCTGGCGGTAAGCGCCCGATGGGGACCTTCTTGTTCCTGGGACCTACTGGCGTAGGTAAAACTGAGCTTGCTCGTAGTTTAGCGTGGGCTTATTTCGGCGATGAAAATAAAATGATCCGGCTGGATATGGGGGAGTACCAAACCAAAGAATCATTATATAACTTGGTCGGGGCACCCCTAGCGACGGGAGACATCGCTTTGGCAGGAGGCAGTTTTACCGAGGCGGTGAAAAAGATGCCATTTGCTGTCGTTCTAATTGATGAAATTGAGAAAGCTCATCCGGATGTCTTGAATATTTTTCTCCGAGTATTGGATGAAGGCAAGATGACGGACAATCTGGGTAATGTAGTTGATTTTACCCATACTATTATCATTGCCACTTCCAACGCGGAGGCGCGCTTCATCGAGGAGGCAGTCCGCCATCAGTCGCCCTATGCTGAAATGCAGAAGCAGCTCACTCAACTTCTTACCCAGCAAGTGTTTAAGCCGGAATTCATTAATCGGTTTGATGGAGTAATTGTCTTTAAGCCCTTAACTATATCTCAGATTGAACAAATTGCTGCGCTGAAGATTAAACAGTTGAGCGCTCGGCTGAAAGTGGAAAAAGGGATTGAGCTGCAAGTGGCTCCCGCGGCAATTACCGCCTTGGCTAAAAAAGGTTACGATCCGGCTTTTGGGGCGCGCCCACTGGAACGGGTCATCCGGGAAGTAGTGGAAACGAAGGTGGCTAATAGCTTAATGCAGAGTAGTGAAATCCGAGAAGTGACTGTAGATGAGACCGACGTATCCAGTTAAGATTTGATTAGAATGGGAAAACATACCCCTAAGAGAAAGGGAATTGATTTATAATATATCTAGAGGTGCCCGGACCGACCCTCGCATTAAAAAGCTTAAATATCACTGAATCCTATGAGAAAACAAAATTCATGGTGGGCTTGGATAATAATTATCGCTATAGTAATAGGCGGTTGGTATTGGTGGAAGAATTATTATCAGCCGATGTCGGCTACGGGTGAACCTACCGCTAATCAAGTTGCGCCCAGTGGTGGTGGTTTTCCTTCCTTAGGTTTAGGAGGAGGTCTGCAGAGTATTATAGCGAGCATATTACAGGATGGAACCGCAGAGCAGACTACTGCCAGGATAGCGACAGGAGAATCCGATTTAGCCAAGTCAATTAGCCAGGGGATCGGTGATCTTAATCAATTCTATGATGAAAACTCGTATTAAATGGATTAAAACGATACTGGTTCTAGTGTTGCTGGCTGGGTTAACTTGGCCTGGCACAGTGGCTGCAGTGCAGTTGGGAGGAAGCGGTCAGCCCGGTATCAACCCGAATGGCAAAGGTATTGGCGGAGGCAATTTCTGTACTAAAGTGAGTAACATCAAGATTGATCAACAGATTGCCGATAAAGTTTCGCGCCTCCAAAGCAACTACCAAAACCGCTTAACTGCTACTACCCAGAAGCGGACAAACCAGGAGAACAAACTAGAAGAAAGGCGGGATAAATGGGATGCTAATCGGGACAAAAGATACACCAGATTGAACAAGCTGGCCACTACTCCTGAAGAGAAGGCGGCGGTGGCGAAGTTCATTGCGGCAATAGAGTCTGCAGTGAAAGTTCGGCGTACAGCTATGGACACAGCCTTAACTACTTTCAAAAGGGGAGTAGATACAGCTATAGCGACTCGTCGCTCTGGTGTAATTACTGCTACAAATAATTATTATCAGGCAGTTAAGGTGGCATTGGATAAGGCTAAAACTAATTGTAGCAAGACGGAAGCCGATTCTACTGCCATCCGCAACGTTTTTGTCAAAGCCCTAGAGACAGCTAAAACGAAGTTGCAAACTGAGAAGACAGCAGTGGATAAACTAGGAGAGAAGATAGCTGCCCTTACCACTACCAAGACCACCGCTATCACTAAAGCGGTGAACGATTTCAAAGCGGCGGTGGAAGCGGCACGAGTTGACCTGCTTAAGATATTGCCCTCGGCCTAAGAAGGGTTTCACTAATAGTCAAATTATCTTAAACCCCTACTGTAGTAGGGGTTTAAGTATATGTGAATTTATTTGGTGGACCGACGGAGATTCGAACTCCGGACCTCCACATTGCAAATGTGATGCTCTACCAGCTGAGCTATCGGCCCTGAAATATTTATTACCAAGGTAACGGGATCCAACCGAAACCTATCAGAAAACCTAGGACAATGGCGACTAATCCGAACAAGAGATGAGCAGTATAAGTGCCGCCTGATCCCAAATATTGTTCTGCCCATCCAATCTTTATGTTAATTACTTCGGTAATTTTACGGTGATAAATAACATATAAAATACCGCCAAATACCCCGACTACAAAAAAGAAAAATTTCATCTATTTTATTTGAATTAACATGTGCCCATGCTACGCTTCATCTCACCCGTCCTTCGTTCTGCAAACTACGGAGGGCTA
>CAYGXX010000035.1:0-6366 GCA_964354145.1 uncultured Candidatus Saccharibacteria bacterium | reverse complement strand
CTTATATGCGAACCGACTCGGTTCAGATTACCCCTCGAGTGATCGAAGAGATTCGCCGCTGGGTGGATCGACAGTTTGGCAAGCAATATGTACCTGCTTCCCCATTTACCTACAAGAGCAAAAGTAAAACTGCTCAGGAAGCTCATGAGGCTATTCGTCCTACTCTGCCTTCCCGTACCCCGGAAAGTTTGGTTTCATTTCTCACTCCAGACCAAGCCAAACTCTATCGTTTAGTCTGGGAAAGAGCCCTCGCTTCACAGATGGCGCCAGCCGTTTTGAGCCAAACGGATATTACTGTGCAATCTGGCAATAAGACCTTGGTCGCCCAGGGGGTGCAGATGAAGTTCCCTGGCTTCATGGCGATACTATCTAAAAAACCGATCTCGGAGAGCAGTTTGCCCACGCTAACTCAAGGAGAGGAACTGAAAGTTAAAGAAGTGCTGGCGGAGCAAAAGTTTACCGAGCCCCCGGAGCGGTATACTGAACCAGCCTTAGTTAAAACCTTGGAAAAATTGGGTATCGGCCGACCGTCCACCTATGCGCCAACCATTACTACCATTACCACCCGGGGTTATGTTAAGAAAGAAAAAAGATATCTGGTCCCCCAAGAAACAGGTTTTTTAGTTAATGATTTTTTGGTGCAGCATTTTCCTAATATTGTAGATGTTCACTTCACTGCTCGGATGGAAGATGATTTAGATGAAGTGGCTGCGGGGAAGCGCAAGTGGCAAGAGGTAGTCAATGATTTTTATCAACCTTTTGCTAAGGTCTTAGTTGAGAAGGAAAAGACTTTGGCCCGCCAAAATGAGGGGGAAAAAACAACAGAGGTTTGTGAAAAATGTGGTGGAGCTATGGTGATAAAAAGAGGAAGGTTTGGGAAATTCTTGGCTTGCACTAATTTTCCTAAGTGTAAAAACACTAAGCCGTTGGATGAGAAAAGCGGCGGACCAGAACCAGTAGAGACCACTGATATCAAATGTGCTAAATGTGGTAGTCCGATGATCAAGCGTAAAAGTAGGTACGGAGGTTTTTTGGGGTGTAGCCGGTATCCCAAATGTGATTACATTCAGAATCTTGATTCTGGCAATGGAGAGATCGGTGGCAGTTGTCCTAAATGTAGTCAGGGCAAAGTAGTGGAGCGGCGAACTAAGCGGGGAAGGATATTTTATGGCTGCAGTAATTATCCCCAGTGTGATTTTGCCAGTTGGGATAGGCCCGTAGCCGATAGGTGTCCTACTTGTGGCGGTTGGATGGCCGTTTCCAAAACTAAACAGGCTCCGGTGTGCCAAAAATGCGGTTTTGTGGATAAGGATATCCGGGCCTAAGGTCTGGATTTTCTCCGTTGTTTAGGTTATGATACAAGCTATGAAGAAAGGCAAAAACCAGCCGGCGAAGATCCAGCGATTTCCTCGGGGGCATGCAGTGCTAACTTGGCTAGTGGTGGTCGGAGGTATTTTACTAGTGGGTTTAATAGATAAGTACTGGTTATTGGGGGGGGTTTTCGCTGCTACCGATACACCAGCTAATCTGGCCGATTTTGCCAAGGTGATACAAGGGGCTGCCACACCATTGGTCGGCACAGCTGCTGTGGCAGCGATTGCAGTAGGCGGGATTATCTATATGCTATCGGGAGGAGATCCTAACCGAGTGAAGATGGCTAAAAATGTGGTTATGGCAGCCATTGCGGGGGTGATCTTGTATCTCTTTATAAATTGGCTCTTAGGATGGCTGGGCGATATAGTTAAGCAGTATTTCCCCAATGCTACCAACCTAGCCAACACCCTATCTTCCAACCCAGACAACAGTCTATTCCCTGAATAATGTCGCAGGGCGGTTTTGCATTTTAAGTTGGGTTAATTGTTGCAATAGTGAACGAATTTATTGAGATCAAAGGAGCTTGTGAACACAATCTCAAAGGTATTGATGTCAAGCTCCCTCGCAACCAGTTTATTGTAATCACTGGGCTGTCTGGTTCCGGCAAAAGCTCGTTAGCTTTTGATACCATTTATGCTGAAGGTCAACGCCGGTACGTTGAGTCCCTCTCTGCCTATGCGCGGCAGTTCCTGGGAGTGATGGAAAAGCCTAATGTGGAGAGCATTAAAGGTCTTTCGCCAGCGATCTCCATCGATCAGAAATCTTCGTCTTCCAATCCACGCTCTACCGTGGGGACGATCACTGAAATATATGATTATTTGCGCTTATTATATGCCCGGATTGGTATCCCGCATTGTTATAAGTGTGGTGCACTGGTGGCTAAGCAGACCGTTGGCCAAATTGTTGACCAAGTCCAAAAATTACCAGTAGACAAGTTTGCCATTTTAGCGCTTCTGACTTCTGCAAAGAAAGGTGAGGGCAAAGATGTTCTCCAGAACATTAGAAAAGCAGGTTTCTTGCGAGCCAGAGTTGATGGCAAGCTGGTTGATTTAGATAATAAAATTGAACTAGTCAAAACCCAAAAACACACCATTGAGGCAGTCGTGGATCGTTTAGAAATTGCTCAAATTAAAGATGGAGCTAATCGGAGCCGGGTAACCCAATCAGTGGAAACGGCCCTGCGGATCGGTAACGGAGCGGTCATTATTTGGGATATGACGAAGGATAAGGATTGGTTTTTCTCAGAGAGTTTAGCCTGTCCTAAGTGCAACGTCAACATCCCCGAATTAGAGCCGCGGAGTTTTTCTTTTAATAATCCTAAAGGAGCCTGTCCCGCTTGCACTGGCTTGGGGGTGACTAAAGAGATCGATCCGGATCTCTTAATTCCCAATAAAAGGTTGTCTATTGATGAAGGAGCTATCCGGGCAGGGGGGTTCAGTATGAGTAGTTCGGCAGGTTGGGTGCAAAAGATTTTAGAGGGGGTGGGGAGAAAATATGGTTTTAAATTAGACCAACCGGTTGAAAAATTTTCTCATCGGGCATTGCAAGCATTACTTTATGGTACTGGCGAGGAAGAGGTGACGGTGCATTATCAAAGCATGCATGGTCGGCAAGTCAATGAGTATGTAGTTAAGTTCGAGGGGGTTATTCCTAACCTCCTGCGGCGTTATCACGAAACTGATTCTGATTTTGTCCGGACCGAGATTGACCGGACGATGGTGGAAAAGATCTGTTCGGTCTGTGGTGGCGGGAGATTGCGACCAGAGTCCACCGCTGTCACTGTGGGGGACAAATCGATCGTTGCTGTTTCGGCCATGTCGGTGGAGCAGATGGTGGGTTGGTTTGATCAGTTAAAGCTTAGTGAACAAGCAGTCTTTATCTCCCAGCAGATTTTAAAAGAATTGAAAGAACGAGTTAGGTTTTTAGAGCGAGTCGGTTTAAGTTATTTGACTCTCAACCGGAGCGCCACCACTCTCTCTGGCGGTGAAGCCCAGCGCATTCGCTTGGCTACTCAAATTGGGTCGGGATTATCCGGCGTGATCTATATTTTAGATGAACCATCAATTGGTTTGCATCAATACGATAATAATAAGTTAATCCAATCCCTAAAAGGTCTCCGCGATCTGGGCAATACCGTGATTGTGGTAGAACATGATGCAGGAACTATTCTAGCGGCGGATTATGTAGTAGATATGGGGCCGGGGGCGGGAGATTTTGGAGGGGAGATCGTGGCCATTGGTACGCCCGCAGAGATTAAAAAAAATCCCAAATCTCTTACCGGACAATATCTGTCTGGTCGGCAGAGTATCCCGGTACCCTCGACGCGCCGGGCGGGCAATGGCAAAAAATTGGTGGTTCGAGGAGCGGCTGAGTTTAATCTTAAGGATATTGATGTGGAGTTTCCCTTAGGTTTGTTAGTGGGAGTGACTGGTTTGTCAGGTTCAGGGAAATCCACCCTGGTGAATGAGATTCTGGCTAAGAAGCTGGCTAATGTCTTGCAAGGAGCCCATCAGGTGGCGGGGAAACATCGGACTATCGAAGGCATCAATTATCTTGATAAGGTTATCACTATTGACCAATCGGCGATCGGTCGCAGTCCTCGGAGTAACCCCGTCACTTATACCGGAGTATTCACAGACATCCGAGATTTGTTTGCTAAACTGCCGGAAGCCCGGATTCGCGGGTATCAGCAGGGACGGTTTAGTTTTAATGTGAAAGGTGGTCGGTGTGAAAATTGTGCAGGTGACGGGGTGATTAAAATTGAGATGCATTTCTTGCCAGATGTCTATGTGACCTGTGATGTTTGTAAGGGCAAACGCTACAATCAAGAGGTGCTAGAGATTTGTTTCAACGGGAAAAATATCTCGGAGGTTTTAGAAATGACAGTAGCCGAGGCTCTTGGTTTTTTCCAAAATATTCCTGCAATTCACAACAAATTAAACGTATTACATGAAGTTGGTTTAGGGTATATCAAATTAGGTCAACCAGCTACTCAACTGTCTGGAGGAGAGGCCCAAAGAATTAAATTAGCTGCCGAACTCTCTCGCCGGAGCACCGGTAAAACCTTATATGTTCTGGATGAACCCACCACCGGATTGCATTTTGATGATATTAAAAGGCTATTGGAGGTGCTGAATAAATTGGTGGACAAGGGCAACACTATGCTGGTGATAGAACATAATATGGACGTCATCAAAACTATGGATTGGATTATTGACTTGGGCCCGGCAGGAGGAGATAAGGGCGGAGAAGTGATTGCCGTAGGCACCCCGGAAGATATCGCCAGAGTAAAATCTAGTTATACTGGTCAGTATCTCAGGAAGCTGTTGTAGCAAAAATTCGCCGTTGCCCCACAGAGATGAGGAGTGATATACTGGGCAAGTTACTCTCATTTAGATTAAATGGTATCGAGCGCAGGCGCTGAGTATATGGATGGAATTATTGAAGTTAGGAATGTCAGTAAGAAATTCAGGGATTTTACTGCTGTAGACCAGGTATCCTTCACCGTAGAGGCGGGCCAGATTTTTGGTTTTTTGGGGCCAAACGGGGCTGGTAAGACTACTACTATTAAGATGTTAACCACCCTGCTTCCACCCACATCGGGGAAGGTTTTGGTCAATGGGCTAGATGTAACTCATCATCAAGATCAAGTCCGCCATTCATTTGGCATTGTCTTCCAAGACCCCAGTTTAGATGATGAGTTAACGGCCTACGAAAATTTGGAGTTGCATGGGGTTTTGTATAGTGTGCCACAGCCATTGCGGCAGGAGCGGATCGCTCAACTCTTGAAGTTTGTGGAACTGTGGGATCGAAGAAATAATTTGGTGAAGACTTTTTCTGGAGGGATGAAACGGCGCTTAGAAATCGCCCGCGGCTTAATTCATCATCCTAAAATCTTATTCTTAGACGAACCTACGCTCGGCTTAGATCCGCAAACCCGCAATCATATTTGGAATTATATTAAGGAGCTGAACCGAGAAGAACGGATGACCATCTTCTTTACTACTCATTACATGGATGAAGCTGAACGATCAGCAGAGAAGGTTGTTATCATTGATCATGGTCGGATTGTGGCGCAGGGGGATCCGACTGGTTTGAAAAATCAAACTGGCACTACCAGTTTAGAAGATGCTTTTTTGGCGTTGACCGGTCACGAGATGCGCGATTATGAAGCTAGTACTACCGAGCAAATGCGTAATCATCGCCGGATGCGCTATCACTAACGTAGAGCTATGAATACTATTTATATTCTTTGGCTGAGACAGATTAAGCGGTATTTCCGATCTCGTTCACGGATCATCGGTTCTTTGGGGCAGCCCCTCCTATTTCTACTGGCTTTGGGGTTTGGATTAGGTTCGGTTTTCCAGCGAGCAGGGGAAGGTAATTATATAGTTTTCCTAGTGCCGGGGATTATCGCGATGAGTGTGTTATTTACTGCCTTATTCTCAGGGATGGAGATTATTTGGGACCGGCGGTTTGGTTTCTTGAAAGAAACATTAGTCGCCCCAGTTTCGCGATTAGAGATTATGATTGGGCGGACCTTTGGAGGAGCTACGGTAGCAGTTATCCAAGGATTGATTGTTCTGGGCATCTCTTTCTTTATGGGTTTTCGACCTATTGGTTTTTGGGCTTTGCTATTGGGGTTGATATTTATGTGCCTGGTAGCTCTACTCTTCTCGGCTCTGGGAGTGGCTATAGCCTCAGCTTTGGATGATATGCAAGGGTTCCAACTAATTATGAATTTCTTAGTGATGCCGCTTTTCTTTCTCTCGGGGGCCATCTTCCCTCTGCAAGATCTCCCGCCAGCCATGAGCGTGATTACTCGATTAGACCCGCTATCCTATGGGGTAGATGGTATGCGAGGAGCTTTGACTAATGCCTATCATTTTGGACTCCCGGCGGATTTGCTGGTCCTAATTATACTTACAGGTGTGTGTTTAATTATTGGCAGTATCTTGTTTGCTAAGACCCCCGCCTAGGGGAATAGTAAAA
>CAYGXX010000034.1:0-6539 GCA_964354145.1 uncultured Candidatus Saccharibacteria bacterium | reverse complement strand
CTTGAGAAAAGGGATCTTGAGAAAAGGAGGTCAGCTATGACCATAGGAACAGGAGTGGCCCTACCAGAGCCACGGTACTGCACGAGCTGTGGAACAAAATTGGCGCAGGTTGGTAATTTTTGTCCAACTTGCGGCGGAGCTGTCATGGGTGTGATTCACCAGGGGCAGATGGGCGGCGAGGGGAGTGCGCCGTATCAGCAATCCTGTCCCAGAGGGCCGCAGAGGCTGCAGACTGGTTCTACCGTGCGGAGTCAGGGCACTTCTTCCGGAGTGCTTATGATGGTGCTCGGCGCGATCCTTGGTTTGTTGGCTATGATCAGGCTTGCTAGTCTCGCTGAACGAATCTACCCGTGGGCTCCTCCCCTTTTTGCCGGGGATGGGATTACCATCGCTATTGGTTTCCTTGGAGTAGTTTTTCTGGTTGCCGGTGTCGTAGACCTTCAAAAGAAGGGATGATTTTAGCTGGCACCCCTGCAAGTGTTGTCGGGACACTCTTCCTGATCAACTTATAGGGTCTGTTCATTTTCCAGTATCGCTCGTCGCGCGGTTTCTTCATCAGAAGCCGCTTTTTTGTGTTGAAAAAGGCTGGTTTTCTCGGTATAATAAGGCCATTATTAAGCTATTTTTTAAGCGCAGATGGAAGACAGAGATATGGGGGATTTTGCCCACGATGATGCGCCGGTAAGCGAGGAAGAAATCGAAAGATTACAACGAGCTAATAGTCCCCGGACAATGGGAGTGATGCTGACAGTATTTGTAGCTATCCTCATCATTATGATAGGAGGATTGGCTTCGTATTACTACTATAGTGTTCAGAAGCAGGGCAGCAGTCACGAACAAACTATTCGGGACAACTGGGACGAGGTAGTGCTGGCTACTACTGATTTAACTAATTCTTTTGATAAAATTACGGAATACAAAGCTTTATTCGATGAGACAAAAGGCAGCTTTCAGGAGACACTGAATTCCAGCAACCGGGCCCTTAAAGATGTGTCTTATAATCTCCAAAGTATTAGTGGGTATGCTTTTTCTGGCAATATGGTCATCACTAAGATGCAGAGTTTCGTGGAAGATTATTTGGATTATCTGCGAGAATTGCAGAGTGTGGTTGATAAAGGGCGAGGGGGATTGGTTAACGAGATCAGTGAATTAGATGAGTTAAGCCATCTGGGCACAGCGATGAATGAATCCTACGATAATCTCTTGATCGCGGATAAATCCAAGATAATCGAATCCAATTTGCCAGCAAATCTGTTTAAAATGTCAGATGGAGTCAAGGATCTCATTCAAAAATACCTAGATAATAAGAAGGAGCAAAGCGAGGCTGAAGATGCGGAAAAAACTGCCGCCCAAGAGGTGGTTAAGAAATTTATGCAAACCTACATGAATAAAGATGCTGATAGCATGCTGATGTATCTCACTGATCAGGCTAAATCCGAGTTCAACCGAGGGATTGTGGAGGAGGCTACCGAAATTAAGAGTTTTGAAATCACAGACACCCGAAAGATTAATGATACTCGCATGGAGATTGATGCCAAGATCAGCAAGGAGACCCCCGATAAAGGCACGCAAACCGAAAAACGGAGGTTTGTTTTGCTTAAGAAAGATACTAGTTGGTCAATTGATTCCTGGAAGATTGTCTAGGTGATATATAATTAATAACCATAGTTATTGTTTGAATGAAAGGCCGTGTCAGGCCACGGTAATCAGTTATTTCTATTCATCCCGTTAGAAACACATCCTGCCAAGTACAAAGTTTATGCAATATTCAACACCTAAATTATCAATAAGTTACCTTATTGTTAAGCGGCGGAAACCCCACGGTTTCCTGCTTCTAACGGGATGAAAAAAGACGAAGAAGTATCTGTGGATCATATCGGTAAAGTCAAGCCTCGCATTCTCGAACAGGAGATGGAGGAATCCTATTTGGATTACGCGATGAGCGTAATTGTCTCTCGGGCTCTCCCGGATGTGCGGGATGGCTTGAAGCCGGTGCATCGGCGGATTTTAGTAGCGATGAATGATCTGCATCTTAATCATGCTGCTAAGCATAAAAAGTCAGCTAAGATTTGCGGTGATGTCTCTGGCAACTATCATCCCCACGGCGAGATTATCGTTTATCCTTCCATGGTACGCTTGGCGCAAGGGTTTAGTATGCGCTATCCCTTAGTGGATGGGCAGGGCAACTTTGGGTCGGTGGATGGTGACAATCCCGCTGCTATGCGGTACACCGAAGCCCGGATGACGCGGATGGCTGAAGAGATGCTGCAAGACTTAGATAAGGAAACGGTCGATTTCCAGGACAACTATGATGGCACTCGCCAAGAGCCAAAAGTTTTGCCTACTCGTGTTCCGCAGTTGCTCCTGAATGGTTCGATGGGGATCGCGGTGGGTATGGCTAGTAATATTCCGCCTCATAATCTGGGCGAAGTGGTTGATGCAGTTTGCCAGTTAATCGATCAGCCAGATAGCTCAGTAGATGATTTGATGGAGTATTTGCGAGGACCAGATTTCCCTACCGGCGGATTAATTTATAATCCAGAGGAGATTAAACAAATTTATGCCACCGGTAAGGGCAGCGTGGTGATGCGGGGGGTGGCTGAGATCGAGGAGGCCCAAAGAGGGTATCGGATTATCATCTCGGAGATTCCCTATCAAGTTAATAAAGCGGAGCTAGTCGGGAAGATCGCCGAACTAGTTAAGGCTAAGAAGCTCATCGGGGTGGCTGATTTGCGGGATGAGTCTGATCGGAAAGGCATCCGGGTTGTTATAGAATTGCGCCCGGATTCTTACCCCAAAAAAGTTTTAAATCAATTATTTAAACTGACCCCTCTTCAGTCTGCCTTCCACGCCAATGTTTTAGCCTTAGTTAATGGCTTGCAGCCTGAGGTACTGAATCTAAAATCTGTCTTAGAATATTTTATTGCTCATCGCCAAGAGGTGGTGACGCGCCGGACTAAATTTGAGCTCATTAAGGCACAAGAGCGGGCGCATATTCTGGAAGGGTTAAAGATTGCCTTAGATAATTTGGATGCCGTTATCAGCACTATCAGAAAATCCGATACCAAAGAAGAAGCTCACACCAACTTAGTCAAAAAATTTAAATTAAGTGATGCCCAGGCCACTGCTATTTTGGAGATGCGCCTCTCGGCCCTGTCAGGCTTAGAGCGCCAGAAGGTGGAAGATGAATACAAGGAGAAACAAGCTTTGATCAAGGAATTAAAAGGTATTTTAGCAGATCCACAGAGAGTTTTGGATATTATCAAAAAAGAATCATTAGAACTCAAAACTAAGCATAGTGATGCGCGGCGGACTCAGATTATTAATCAAACCCTAGGCAAGTTCAGTGAAAAGGACCTAGTGCCTAATGAGGAAGTGATCGTGACGCTGACGAAGGGCGGATATATCAAGCGGCAACCGGTAGCCGTCTACCACTCGCAGCATCGTGGGGGTAAGGGTATCATTGGCATGACCACCAAAGAAGAGGACCAAATTGAAATTATCCAATCGACCAAAAATCATGACGACATTCTCCTATTTACTAATCGGGGGCGGGTATTCCGCCAAAAGGTCTATGAAATTCCCCAGGCTTCCCGTATTGCTAAGGGCACAGCCGTTGTTAATGTTATTCAATTGGCTCCGGAAGAGTTGGTGACGACACTTCTCACTATGCCGACCTACAAACCCGGGGATAATTTAGTGATGATTACTCGACAAGGCGTAATCAAGAAAACGGAGGCTGAGAAATATGCCAATATTCGCGCCAATGGCCTCATTGCGATTAAGCTGGATGCTGGCGATGAGTTAAAGTGGGTGCGCAAATCGCGGAAAGGAGATACTGTAGTCATCCTGACCAAGGAGGGTCAATCCATTCATTTCGAAGAGAGTGATGCGCGGCTCCTTGGTCGCAGTACGCGAGGAGTGAGAGGCATTAAACTGCGTCCGCACGATGAGGTAATTTCTGCCGGTGTGGTCCATCCTGATGGAGAATATGCTTGTCTGGTCATTTCTGATAAAGGTCTCGGTAAGCGGACCAATTTAAATCAGTATTCTATTCAACGCCGCGGCGGCATCGGGGTTAAGACCATGCACTTAACTGATCGTACCGGTAAGATTATCGGCGGCAAATTAGTAGAGCGGTTGTCTACGGCAGATCTGATTATTACCTCCAAGCAAGGTCAAGTCATCCGGATGCCCCTAAACTCGGTCCCATTGTTAGGTCGAGTAACTCAGGGGGTAACTCTAATGCGTTTGAAAAGCGGGGATAAAGTAGCTTCTTTCAGTATTATCGCCAAAGAAGGTGATGAAGAAAAAGCCGAGAAAGAGCCCGCCCCTCGGCAACCCCTAACCAAGCGGAGTCCTGCCCCAACCGTTGCAAAAGTCCAGCAGAAAGAGACCTTTACTAAACGGAAAATAGCGACGGGGAGCCTGAAGGAGAGGGCGTCTAAACTCGCCGGAAAGAGTCGAGGCTTTGTAAAGAAGAAGATCTCTCTGCTTGGTAAAGAACCCAAAACCAAAACTAGTCGGCTTAGTAGTAAACGGCGGAAGAAATAGAGTCACCCAATATGGCTATCAAAAATATTTTCCATTACACTTATTATTTTGATCAGTACGTCAAGCCAGAGTTTCCCGGGTTTTGGGTGGTGGTAGTTATTATGGCGTTGATTTTAGTATTAACGATAATCTTACATCTTCGATTCGGTAGATTATTTAAAAAATTGCCCCGGGAAAAGAAGTTCTGGTGGTCACATTGGCTAAATATTGGGTATACCGTCAGTGTGGTGGAATTGGTCTGGCTTTTTTTCCGTTACCAGAGTATTGCTTACTTTAATTGGAGGCTTTGGCCAGCCCTGATCATCTTAGGGGTTACAGGCTGGATAGGTTATTTAGTCTATTACCGATACCGGCTCCTCCCGCAAGAGCGGGCAGAGCAAGAGACCCAAAAAAGCCGAGCTTATTATTTCCGTCGCCGGAAAAGATAAAAAACTTGACCCGGAGCCCAAATTTGCCTATAGTAGGTGGGCATCAATATATTATTAAGTTATATCTTCTAAACCATGGTTGCTAAAGCTAAACCAGCCACTGCCGAGAATCCAATGGCTAAATTGCTAGAGAAAGCCGAGAATCTAGGGATCCTTAAGGCGGGGGACTTGGTTGAAGGAGTCGTCACGGCAGTAACCTCTACCCGAGTGTGGGTAGATATTGCTGACGGTAAATTTACGGGAATAATTTCGAGTAAGGAATTGGCGGAGGCAGGGATTTCCATGCCTGACTTTAAGGTTGGTGACAAAATTGTGGCTTCAGTGATTGAACAGGAGAACGATGAGGGATTTGTAATCCTAAGTATCAGAGAAGCTTTGCGTAATCGGGGGTGGAGTTCTCTGGAGGAGCACTACAGGACGGGAGCGGTAATCTCTGCGCGAGTAATTGAGGCTAATCGAGGAGGGTTAATTATGGAGGCGGATGGGGTGAGAGGCTTTCTGCCCGTTTCTCAGTTGACACCTACCCATTACCCGCGAGTAGGTAATGATAAGGACGAGATCTTGAGTAAACTGTCTAAGTTCGAGGGAGTAATGCTGGAAGTTAAGATAATTGGTCTGGACAAAGATATTAATAAATTAATTTTCTCCGAGAAAGCGGCCAAGCAAGAAGAGTTTGATGCTCTGACTGCCAACATCAAAGTTGGTGAGGTGTTGACCGGCAAGGTTAGCGGAGTAGTAGATTTTGGTATCTTTGTGAATTTTGGCGAACTGGAAGGATTAGTGCACATCTCGGAGATTAGCTGGGATAAGGTGGATGATCCCAGGAATTATGCCAAAGTGGGAGAGCGGATCCCGGTGCAAGTCATTGGTATTGAAGGAGACAAGATATCTTTGAGCATGAAGCGATTAGTAGAGGACCGTTGGTTAGATTTGATTAAGGGATACAAGATTAGTCAGGTGGTGGAGGGGATAGTCACGCAAATTATGCCCTTTGGCGTATTTGTCAAAGTGGATGATAAGGTTGATGGCTTAATTCATATTTCCGAACTATCTTTTGAACATGTGGCAGACCCTAACGACGTTGTTAAAACTGGCGATAAGTTGAAATTGAAGGTGATTGATATTGAGCCGGAGAGTCATCGATTCGGTCTGTCTCTGAAAGCGATGCAGTTACCCGATGAAGCAGTTTTGGCCAAGAAGTCTGTTACTGCCGATCTTAATAAACTAGGCCTTTCGGATGCCCTGGTGCGTAAGCTAAAAGAAGCCGGAATTGACAGCGTAGCTACTCTTAAAGCTAAGTCTCTGGAGGAGATTAAATCCATTAACGGGATTGGCGAAAAATCTGCAGCCAAAATTATGGAAGCTCTCGACCATGTGTGATTAAGTATTGAAGTTGAGGGTTTTCGGGAATAATTTCTAGCTGCAGGAAAGCAGCTTTATTTATATTTTTATGGAAGAGGACACTTCACAATCAGATCCACCTGAGATTGTAATTCCGGCGGTGATCAAAGTATCTGATCTGGCGGGGATTTTGAATAAACCAGTGACAGAAGTCAT
>CAYGXX010000033.1:0-6951 GCA_964354145.1 uncultured Candidatus Saccharibacteria bacterium | reverse complement strand
AACTATCCATATCAATTTGGGTATTTTCGTCCTGACCAACGGTTTTAGTAATGTGTGACCCCATCGGGAGATACACCCGAATGTAGTTTTTACTCACCCCATCCGGAAACTTATTCGTGCCCGTATGAGTATACTTAATAGTCAGATTATCGATGATGCTGGTGCTAGCTTGCACATTAGCCTGATGAGAAATCTCTCTAACGATTGACCCGCTACTCTTATTCCCGCCTAAATTGGCATCTACTACATAGACATAATCCTCATGGGAGGTAATGCGGCGGATCCCCCCGCCCCAATTCAGCTTGTCCACCACGTCCTCCATCGCAGCATCCGAAAAATACAACAAAATATCCTTATTAACTAATCTCTGGAATAATTTATTGCCAATCAGACGAATCTCGCGAGAACCAGCCTTAAATAATTTATCCATTAAAGCTGGGGCGAAGTCCAACAGAACTTGTTTAGGATTATAGGCGCTACTTTGGTCAGCGACCGCAATCTGTTGTTGAGTTTTCTCTACAAAATTGGTGGCTGTCAAAGCAAGGCCATACTTGGGCATATCCACAGGTCCCAGAATGCTCAAGATATCAGTGATGACCCCGGGATTTAGGGCAATCATCCCATCCACTGTACCTCCTCCAGCCTGTTCATATAATCTCTGGATAGTGCGCACCGAAGTGGGAAAATTAGGTTCCCAGTTAGCATCTCTTATCCCATAGTAAGCCGTGATCCCCTTGAGAGGAGTGGGCAACTCGACATCGTTATGCTGATTTTGGCCGTCGATCCGCTGAGTCGAATCCACAAAAAAACTTTCCAACTTACCTTGGTACACTTTAACTAAAACGTAGCTCCCGATAAATCCACCAGTCGGGCGAATTTCATTATTATTCTGATTAAGAATTAAATAATATCGCGGTATACCAAACCCTAGCAATTCAGGCAATCCTTTAGCCATATTACCCATGAGGCCCAAGGCGGCTTGAAGAGCTACGGTTTTTTCTTTAGTTTCCTTGACTAAATTGGAGTAAGCCGGATCCACGTATGCGACATTCAATAATTGCAGGGTATTATTGGCAGCCTCAACCTCTCTTAGGGCTAGATTCACCTTGCTAGTATTAGTAATCAAGATTTTGCCCAATTCCTCACCGACATTACTCATATTAGAGCCAACAGTAGTCAGACTATCCCAGTAACCGATCACCGGCTTGATGGCTTCGGAGATCGCCAAGCCAGCTGCCGCTAAATGTTGGCCGGCCTGCATCACTGCCTCGCCTTGCAAAATCTGTGAGGATTCAAAATTGACCCCAGCGAGTAATAGGTTACTTTGACCTAGCGCGGCAAAAGTGGCCAGGGCAGTATCAAAGCTCTTTCCCGCTAAACGAAAGTTAGATAAAGCGTTTTCAATCTCTAAACGGCGCAGGGCTTCAGCCCCTTTTTGCAAACTGGCGGCTCCCGCTTCCCCTTTAAGGAGCAAATTGTCTCTTAGGTCTTCACTGCCCGCATACAAAAACACCCCCATGATGTACACCAAGGTAGCCAACACAATGAATAATATCCAACGGATTGCCCCCACCCAAACCTGAGGTTTTTCCGGCGAAAAATCCAAATCTAACACGTGGTCGCCGACTACCGCTGGAGCGCTCGAAGACTGCGCTGATTGCAAGACCACCTCAGGACGGTTACCAAAAAAGTGTATTCGCCGAGCTGGGGCATAAGATCTCTTTTTAATATAGTAATATTTTTTATTCACCCCGTTAGAAATTCTGGTGGTAAACTAGTATGAATACATTTAGATTTATCAAATTAGCTATAAATTATGCTTATTATCCGATTTTACTGACTTATTTCTAACGGGGCAAGCCCCCATCCATTAATATTTTTAGAGTGGCCGTAGCGGTTTTCTCCCAAGTAAATTGGCGGGCCCGTTCTTGCCCAGATGCAACCAACCCGCGCAGCAGTCCCGGATCCATTAAAAGTCTTTGCAAAGCTGAATTTAATTCTGATTGCTGATATGGGTTAACTAACATAGCAGCGGATCCGGTTACTTCAGGCAACGAAGCAACGTTGCTAGTGATCACGGGACAACCAGCCGCCATTGCTTCCAAAACGGGCAGGCCAAAGCCTTCATAGAAGGTCGGGAAGATGAAGGCGGTGGCATTTTGCAACCAAGCGATCTTTTCCGCTTCAGTCACTGGACCGGTGAAAATCACATCCGAACCTAAATTTAATTTTTCAACCTCAGCAAAAATTGCCTCACTTAGCCAACTCTTTGCCCCAGAAATAACTAGCTTTATATTAGCAAATCCTTGCTGTTTTATATAATGTAAGCTGCGGACAATGGCGATAACATTCTTTCGCGGCTCTAGACTGCCTAAATAATACAAATATTTATCCGCGACCTGAAACTTAACTCGCAGAGCGTTGATGGTTTCCGTACCCTTAGGTATAAAATAAATTGGGGCTACCCCTTCATACACAACCGAGATTTTGGCGGGATCTGCCCGGTATAAATTGACTAAATCATTCTTGGTACTTTCAGACACGGCAATGATCTTGCTCGCTGTCCGAGCAAGGTAAGGATAGCTCATTTGCCATTGCCAAAGCCGGGACTCCCAGGTGTAAAACTGCGGGAACCGAGCAAACACCAAATCATGAAAAGTGATAACGGTACGACAACGGCGACTCACGGGGAGCAACCGCGGGCTAGGTTGCCACATTACATCTAATCCCCCGCAGACCTTATCAGCTAGAGGCCAACCCAGCGGTTTCCAGAGAGCATGGAGGAGAAGAGGGAGATTAACCCACTTGAGTTGGCGGATTTCTACATTCGGGCTCCTCAGAAAAGTGGCCTCCGATAATAATTGGCCTAATTTAGCATCGAGATCGCGGTAAGCCACATAAAACAAGACATAAATATTATCGCGATCTATTTTCAACAAGTGTTCTAAAACCTGCAGCGTATACTGCTCAACCCCGCTGTGCTGTCCAGTTAATAGTCCTCTGATGTCTACCCCGATGCGCATTAGCTTCGCTCCCCAGATTTTAAATGCTGGTGATAAGCAGATTGGACAAAATCCCGTAAGCGATTCTGAAAAATCGCCACATCAAACCTCTCGGCATGCTTTTGGATAACTTGGGGGGCCCAGTTAACTTGGGTAAATTTTCTAACTGCCTCTATTAAAGATGAAGGGGTCTGCTGGTCAAAGAATATGCCGGTTTTACCTTCAATGATGGTTTCCAGCGCCCCTCCGCCTCGGTAAGCAATCACTGGTCGCCCCGCTGCCATGGCTTCCAATGGCACAATCCCCGCATCTTCCTCCTGGGGCATAATTAGCGCTCGGCAATGTGACAAATAGTGAGCTACCTGGGCATCAGAAACTCTCCCCAGAAACTCGATATTCCTGCGCGCTTTTAACATCCATTTTTTCAAGGCAGGACCAGTGCCGATTACTTTCAGGGGCAATTTTAAGTGATTAAATGCCGTAATAGCCAAATCAGTCCGCTTGTAAGCAGTTTGGCGACCCACTATTAAATAGTAATCCCCTAATTGTTCGCCAATGGTAAACCTCGAGGTATCCACTGGTGGATGAATGACCGTGGCATCGCGTTCATAATATTTTTTAATCCGTTGCTCCGTGGTATGGGAATTGGCGACAAACACATCCGCTCGATCTGCTGCCACCCGATCCCACAGGCGTAATTTGTGAATCAAGGCAGGCATTATCAATTTAACTAGCCAATTCCATCCCCCATATTCCGGATGCTCCAAATAGTAATGATAATGACTCCAATAATAACGAGTAGGGGTATGACAATAACAAACATGCAAGGTCTCGGGCTTAGTCAACACGCCTTTAGCCTCGGCGCTGGCGCTGCTAATCACGATATCATAATCATCCAGATTAAGAAGTTCAAAAGCTAATGGTCGCAAGGTGGGCCAGAGTTGATGTTTCTTCCCTAAGGGCATCCTTTGCAAAAAACTGGTAACAACTCGCCGGCTCGATAATTCAGGGAATATCTCCGGCTGATAAACTGAAGTAAAAATGTCTGCTTGGGGGAATAAATCGGCAATGGCTAAAACTACCCGCTCAGCCCCACCCCTACCGGTAAGCCAATCTGCCACAATCGCTATTTTACATTCTGATATATCCTTCATCATATTTACAATGTAACCCTTCGACATACTCAGGGAACGTCAGACGTTCCAGGGATTATTGTCTGAGCGCCCGCCTGCCGGCCCGCTCCGCCGCGAGGCGAGTGGGCAGGAAGTCGAAGACACACATTATCTTAATAAGCTCCTTTGCGGGTTAACACCACCCAGATAGTCTTTAAAATAATTTGAATATCCAACCATAATGACCAGTGCTCAATGTAATACATATCCAGCTTTAGATATTCGTCAAAGGAAGCATCGGAACGACCAGATACTTGCCACATCCCGGTGAGGCCCGGCTTAACCATTAGCCGACGAAAGTGCTGCTCACTATACTCTGCCACTTCGTCCAGTAGCGGTGGCCGCGGTCCCACTAAACTCATTTCCCCATTTAGGATATTAAACAATTGCGGCAATTCATCCAAACTAGTTTGGCGCAACCAGCGACCAATTTTAGTCACTCGGGGATCTTGCTTCATTTTAAACAATAACCCACTAGCTTCATTGCTCGTGGCTTTCAGCTCCTCCCGCAGGACTTCTGCAGAGCGCCCCCCGTATTGTTCTCCGGTAGATAAATGAGTCTGCATTGACCGAAACTTATAGCACTTGAACTCCTTGCCAAACTGACCCGGACGTTTTTGGATAAATAAAGCTGGGCCTAGGGAATCTAATCTAATTAGCAGAGCAATAAAGATCATGATTGGCGCCAGTACGATAACAGCAACGGCAGAAATCACAAAATCAAACGATCGTTTAACGATTCTGCCCCAGCCATCTAGTGGAGTCGGCCGCAGTTCAATAATGGGATAGCCGTGGGTAATCTCACTTACTACATGTAAAGAGTGAAGCTCAGTTAAACTGGGTAAATACCTAAACCTAATTCCGTTAACTTCGCAAAAGTTAATCAATTCTAATCCCAAATCATTTTCATTCAACAGTTCTCCCACCACAATTACTTGATCGGTCCGGTCTTTGTCGAGCAAGGCTGCAAAATCACTAGCTTCATGCAAAGCATCGGCTGTAAAAACTTTAACTAGAGCCAACCCGCGTTCATAAAATTTTTTAATCTCTTCAGTCACTCCGGTGTCGCCGATGATCACAATATGCTCTCTAACCACTCCTAGCTTAGCCAGCCACCAGCGGCAGATGCGGATCAACCATCGCGCCGTCACAATAAAGACAATAGCAATCACCCAAACATACGCTGCGATCAAGCGGGAGAAAAATGATTCCTTAGTTACAAACAATACGATAATGAATATCGCCAAGCTAACCGATACCGCAATAAATACTTGGCGGAAAACTTGCCACATCCCGCCTGATAACTGCGATTGATATAAACCAGCTAAGGCGAAAACGGCTATCCACCCCAACGCAATCCAGCCGGTTAATTCAACATACGTTGGCCAGGGCATCATATAGCTGGCGGGGGGGGCCGCCAAGATATTTTGGGTCCTCACCCAATAACTTAAGAGAAAGGCAGCCCAGACCATCAAAAAATCTAGGGGGACTTGCAAAAAAATGAATAGTAGCTGAAATCTTCTCACTGGGACTCTTTTTTAACCTTAGCTGCCCCCCTATTATATCTGAAAAATTCTAAAAAATCCCTTCCCTGAAAAGAAGAGGATTTTTCGTGCTGTCTGTAAGCTATAAGCCGAGTTCTGTACCCCGCTCTTCCGTGAGGAAGCATCAGGGCGGTAATCATCTATCTAGATTGACTGTTGCCAGCCAATTCATGCGTTGGGATCTTAACTTATCTGCTCTTAGTTTAAAACATTAATAAGTTCCGACCCACCCCAACTTGCACCGAACAGGGTTTACCCGGACACTCCGGTCGCCCGGAGGCCTCGCGAGTAGCAAGAAGTAGATTATCAGGTTTGGCCTGATTTTCCACATAACCACACCTCGCAACTTTTCACCTTCGACCGTAGGTCGTCCTCCGAAGCGCCATCTATATCGGAAGAGGATAATTTCCTATTTCCGATGAGATGAAGCGCAGGCCGGATCACCTTCAGCTTTAATTGTCTCTGTGGCACTTTCCCTAAGGTTACCCTTGGTTCCAGTTAGGAACTGTTCAAACTAAGACTGGTGCTCGGACTTTCCTCTACTTTTTAAGCAGCGATTACCCGCCTACAGACAGCCTCAATATCCTAGCAAAATTGGCTAAAAAATCAAGGATTATTTGCTACTACGGAATTTGCGTAAATCTCTTGTTTTGGGATAATACAAAAGTGAATACAGAAGCCAGAAAACAACCTTTTGTCATTGCGATCGCTGGAGGCACCGGTTCCGGCAAAACTTATATTGCCCGCAAACTGCACGAGGTAGCGCCCGCCCAAACTGTTAGTATCTCTCACGATAATTACTACCGCGACCGCAAAGATGTCCCCTTGGAAAAACGCAAAGAAATTAACTATGATGAGCCGGCGGCCCTGGAAAATAAATTATTTTTTGAGCAACTGAAACAACTAAAAGCAGGCGGGACTATTGATATGCCGCAGTATGATTTCATTACTCATACCCGCAAACGTGACACTGTGCGCGTGCATTCTGCGCCCATTATTATTGTGGAGGGAATTTTGATTTTTACCGACCCGGAAATTCGCAAATTATTTGATCTGACTGTTTTTGTTGATGTTAAGCCAGATGTTCGTTTAGCCAGACGCCTTCAGCGAGACGTGGGCGAACGGGACAGAAATTACGAAGAGTCTATTAACCAATACTTGGTATCCGCTGGTCCTATGCACGACAAATATGTTGAACCCGGCAAAGAATTTGCCGACATCATCATTAATAAC
>CAYGXX010000032.1:0-7184 GCA_964354145.1 uncultured Candidatus Saccharibacteria bacterium | reverse complement strand
AAGAAAACATAATCTAGATACTCGCCATTTTCGCGGTAAGGGTTGGAACGCAGGGATGAAGGGAATTGGCAAGCCACGAATTCCGCTGGAAGAAATTTTAGTAAAAAATAGCAACTTTCAAAGTTTCAAGCTTAAAAGAAGGCTGTTCAGTACTAAATTGAAGCTTATGCGTTGTGAATTATGCGGGTGGGCTCAATACAGCGCTACGGGGCACCTACCATTAGAGTTAGACCACATTAACGGTGATAGACACGATAACCGCATTGAAAATTTAAGAATTCTATGCCCAAATTGCCACAGTTTAACTGAGACATATCGAGGCAAGAAACTCAAAAAATAACGAGTCTATTACGAGAGGGTTTTCTTGGCGCGAATGTACCAATGGTTGATATCAATAAACCGATCGGCGGTAGCGCCTAAATTAATCGAGCCGCTATCCCCTTTCACTTTGTTGTCCACCACATAAGTATAGGTAGGCTGATACAGCAAAATCGCCGGAACGGCATTTGCAAAAGCATTCTGAAAATTATGGCAGTAATTAATCGCCCTGTTTAAATCGGAAGACAAACGAATCATCTCCAGCGAATTATCAATATCCTTGTCATACATCACGGAGAGCGCTAAGCCCGGATCGGCAGTTTGGCTGCTATGCCAGTATAAATAAGGATCGGAATCAGCTCCCATGCTCTGACCAAAAACCAATGCCTCGTAGTTGCGGGGACGAATAATCTGATTAACTAAGTCGCTAGAGTTTAAGGGATTGAGAATAACCTCGGCGCCAATCGTCTGCCAATTCTCCGATAAAACTTTAGCAATCGCTGCGTTATTTTTATCATCCTTGTAACTTAAAGTGAAAGATAGTTTGATTTTATTTTTCTCTAATATTTTGTCGCCATCGCTGTCTTTCCAACCGGCTTTACTGAGGGTACTGGCAGCCGCCGAAATATCAAAATCATATTTTTTCATATCGGGGAGGTGCCCCCAGAATCCCGGCAGGATGGGACTGTCGGCGCGCACCGCATAACCATCAGCGGCTTCTTTGATAATCCTTTCTTTATCGGTAGCTAAAGCCAAAGCTCGCCGCACCACGCTGTCTGCTAACACTTTATTGCTCCCCATCTGATTAAAGAAAACTGCTTTATATTGGGGCAGATGGTAGACAAATCTATTCACATTCGGCAAATTGTTAATCTCTTGGACTATGGGAGTAGAAAAACCTGCCGCGGTGACATTCCCATTCACTAAAGCATTTAACATCGCTTGCTCATTATCAAAAGAAACAAAGACGATTTTTTCAATTAGAGCACGACCAGCATAATAATAGAGATTGGGTTCCAAACTCAAATTGTCTTGCCCGGTGAGTGCAGGCGACACGCGGTAAGGCCCGGCTCCTGTCGGCTCGGCATTATTTTTCTGCTCGCCGATTTCCGCCACCGGCAAATGAGCCAACATGTGTTTAGGCAAAATCCCTAAAGTAGCTCTGGCTAAAAAGAAGGTGGAAGGATCGGGTAGATCAAACCGCACCGTGCGCGGATCTACTGCCGTAACCGTAATCCCCAGCCAATCATTTCTATAGGGCCCAGTGTAAGCATCGCTTTTAGCCACATCAATAGTAAATACTACATCATCGGCGGTTAATTTTTCGCCATCTGACCATTTGAGACCATCGCGCAAATGAAACAAGTATGTTTTGCCCTTGCTCTGCACTTCCCAGCTCTCTGCCAAATCCGGCAAAAAATCACGACCCGGCCCCATCTTAACTAGACCAGCAAAAACTAGCCGAGCGATATCTCCCTCCGGAGTATTGGCATGAACATACAAGGGATTAATTATTTGTGGTTTGCCAACGATGCCTTCAATAAATACCCCTCCCCGCAACGGCTGGATAGTCCCGGCTTGGTCATACCAGATAGCTAAAGCCCCAGAGCACACCACAATTACTGCCAATAATGCAGCCAGGGTGATCTTTTCTTTTTTAGAAAACTTGCTGGCTAAATGCTTTAAGCCGGCCCACACTACAAAACCTGACCTTTGCCCACCAGCTAACCATCGGAGTAGTTGATGAGATTGGTTAAATTGATCGGGGCTAAGACGTTTTTGGATGCGAAAAATAACTCACCTCCCTTAATAATGGGATCTATTGTACCAGCAAACTGATTAGGGCGACCAACACAAACAGTACCGCCAGAACAATAGTAATAATAAAGAGAGTTTTATCGGCTCCGCGACGAGTAGAATAGAAGGCACTACTACCTCCCCAGGCTTCGCCCAAAGAAGCCCCCCGAGCCTGCAAGAGAACACTCGCCATCAGAAGAATGGCTAAGACAACTTGCACGATCATTAAGATTTTTCCCAGTGCCATAGCGAAAAAGTTACTTTATTATATTAAGCAAAGCAAACCCAAAAGTAAAGCTACTCGTAACGCAACGCGACAATTGGATCTAATTTACTGGCCTTCATGGCTGGATACATGCCAAAAGCAATTCCAAAGGCAGCCGTCATAGCAATGGGTAAGGTAATGGCCAACAAACTAAGATGGAAATCCCAATTGCCTACGCGGGAGATCCCGAAAGCGCCAGTGATACCAATCAAAAAACCAATGATGCCTCCCATCACGGTGAGTAGAACCGCTTCCAATAAAAATTGCAATAAAATATCGCGCCGACGGGCTCCTAAAGCCTTCCTCAAACCAATTTCGCGAGTCCGTTCGGTCACTGAAACCAGCATAATATTCATAATGCCAATGCCACCAACGACTAGAGAAATCCCAGCAATGGCTGCTAAAAATAGCGTTAAAGCGCCCATTACCATATTGATGATGCTAATGGCATCCTGAATGGTGCGAACTGTAAAATCATCTTTCTGCTCCGGGCCAATATTATGTCGCAAGCGCAAAGTCTCAATAATATCCGCGCGGGCTGACTCCACTTGTGCAGGATCCCCCACCCTCACCATCACTTCCAGAAGATAACCTACGCCTAATAAAAATTTTTGCGCTGTGGTCACTGGCACAAAAATAAATTTACCGTAATCCATGCCAAAAGAAAATCCCGTGCTTTTATCTAATATGCCAACGATCCGATAATTATTATTTTTTAATTTAACTTTTCGGCCAATCGCTTCCTCGTCGCCAAACATTTGGTTTTTAATGGTCCCGCCTAAAACAGCGACTTTATTGAGGGATTTAATATCGTCTTCAGCAAAAGAATCGCCGGCGATAAAATCCAAACTCATCAAATCAAAATAATTGGGAGTGATCCCGTAAATAGTGGTCATAATATCGGCGTCTAATCCCTTAACTACTACTTGGGTGGGCGCGACGGCAGCCCCGACCTCTGCTACATCTGGCACATTGCGGGGATCGCCTAAAGCTTCTTCGTCTTCCATCGTTAAAGTCGTCACTGTCACCCCCATCACTGCTGCGGGCGGACCAATTCTCTCTCCTTCAGAGCTACCTGGAACCACGGCAATAATATTAGTGCCGATGCCTTGAATTTGGTTGAGAATAAATTGCTGCACTCCCTCCCCCGAAGCGATAATGATCACCACTGCGGAAATGCCGATCACAATTCCTAGTAAAGTTAAAATCGAACGGGTTTTATTAACCCACAAAGCATGAAAAGCTAATTTAGCGTTGATAAATGGGTTCATGTTTTTTCCGGATTCGGTGTATCGCTTACAACTGAACCATCACGCAAAGTAATGATCCGGCGCGCAAACTTAGCAACATCAGGTTCGTGAGTAACTACAACAACCGTGTGCCCTTGCTGATTTAATCCTCGAAAGATTTGCATAATCTCAATACTGGTTTTGGTATCTAAATTACCGGTTGGTTCATCGGCAAAGATAATCTGAGGATTGCTCACCAAGGCTCTCGCAATAGCGACGCGCTGCTGTTCTCCTCCAGATAGTTGGCTCGGAGAAGCCAAGAGACGATGTTCTAGCCCCACGGCAGCTACAGCTGCTCGAGCGATACTCCGGCGCTGGCTAGCTGCCACCGACCGATTGTAAATTAATGGCAGTTCCACATTTTCTAAAGTTGAAGTGCGCGGGAGTAGATTAAAAGCTTGGAAGACAAAACCTAATTTGCGGTTACGCAAATCGGCTAACTGGTTTTCGGTAAGATCATTCACCCTTTTACCCTCTAGCTCATAAGTGCCAGAGCTCGGCTGATCCAATAAACCCAAAATATGCATCAGAGTAGATTTACCCGACCCCGATGGTCCCATGATCGCCAAAAATTCACCAGCAGCAATATCTAAACTAATGCCTCGAAGCACTTCGATCGATGCACTGCCATTGCCATAAACTTTGCGCAAATCACGAATGCTGACCAGAGATTCTGGCATGGTTTTAGAGTTGTCTTAAGACTACTTGCTCGTCCTCCGAGAGACCGGCAATAATCTCTGCCTCGCTATCACCGATCAATCCCACCTGAACTTCACGATCCTTCGGACCGCTGGTTTCTAGTATCTTAATTGTGTAACCGCCAGTAGATTTAATCAGCGCCTTGCGGGGAACAAACAACACATTATCTCGCTGGTCAGTCAGAATTTCCAAATCAGCAGTCATGGCTGGTTTTAACCCTTCTGCTCGTTCCGGCAAAGCCACCGTTACTTTATAGTTCACCACCCCCAGAAGAATAGTAGCAGCTGGATCCATCGAAGCTATCGTTCCCTGGGTCTCTACATTAGGTAAAGAATCAAAGGTAAGTTTAACTTGATCGCCCACTAAAACCTTCTCGATATCCATTTCGGAAACATAGGCTTCAACTTGAAAAGAGCCGGCAGTCTCCAGGGTGATCGCTGGACCGGCCAAGGGAGAGATTTCATGAGCCTTGGCAGCAACCGCGGTGACTAAACCATCAATCGGGGCTTTGATAGCAGCCTTGCTGATTTGAGCTTCTACTATTTTCAAGGAAGCAGCAGCAGCGGCTACTTGAGCGGAGGCGGAAGAGATATCCGCGCTGTGTGCCGGGGCTAAAGACTGTTGATACTGAGCCTGGGCTAAATTATAAGCCGCCTCGGCAGCGGAGAGGGCGTTTTGAGCAGCATTAATCTTCATATCCAAACCAGTGGTAGCCGAGTTATAGGCTGTTTGAGCGCTATTCAATTGGGATCTAGCAGCGTCTAAACTCCCAGCAGCCGATACCCTTTGTAAATTGGCTTGCCGAAGAGCAGTGTCATAGGCTGTCCGGGCCGACAAATACGCTGTGTTAGCTGTAGTTAAAGCTGACTGGGCTTGCTGCAGCTCAGTAAAAGTCACTTGGCCTTGATTATATAAATTCAGAATTTGATTGTAACTATTTTGAGCGGTATTCAAAGCATTAGTAGCATTATTCAAAATCATTTGAGCCCCTACTGTGCTTTGATCAATCACTGATAGTTGAGCATTGTAGGCATTCAGGGCATTTTGATAGGCAGTCTCTGCGGCAGTGAGGCCTACTGCAACGCTATTGCGGTCAGTCTCGCGAGACTGATAAGCATCTTGAAGATTCCTCCGGGCTGTATCCAAAGCTACCTGGGCGTTATCTAAAGAACGATTGAGAACAGCAAGGTCAGCCGCCCGCAAATGATCGCGAGTTTTAGAGAGTAGTGCGCTAGCCACAGCAATACTAGCTCGGGCTTGGCTGGCTTGGGCCCGGAGCACGCTAGTGTCTAAAGCTACCAATAAATCGCCTGTCTTCACTTGGTCACCAACTTTAACTTTAACCTCCTGCACAATCCCAGGAGTCAAAAAACCTAACTCTAATTTTTGATCAGAAATGACGGAACCGGACACGGACACCGTTTTCACTACTGCTCCTCGCCGGACAGCAAACAAATCATACTGAGGTTTTTTGTTAAAGTTGTTCACCAAAATCCAGGTGGTCAGAGCTGCGGCACCCAAAACAATTACTGGTATTACTATATACCTAGCTTTCATGTATCATCGCCAATAATAATGTAAGGAAGTAATTATACTCTCTCTCCCTACTCAAGTCAAATAAGCTGGTTCCAGACTGAATTTATCCGAAGAAGTGGGTTTTTTGTCAGATCAATCTTTGTGCTTTACTATTTCTCCCCTGCTCTCTATAATGAGCCTGTCACTTTATTCACCTATCACAACAGAATGGCAAAAGATAGAAAAGATTTCGCTGACTCTACTCATTTGGACACCTTGATTGGCAAAGACGTGGTAGTCGAGGGCGAACTCCGCAGCGAAGGCGATGTGCAGATCAACGGTCAATTCATCGGCGAAATTGAAACTGCCGGCGACTTAATTATTGGTGAGCACGCTAAGATCAGGGCAGAGATCCTAGCGACCAATGTTTATGTAGCGGGTGAGGTCGAAGGCAACATCTCCGCCAAAGAAAAATTGGAGATTTTGGAAACTGGTCGCATTAATGGGAACGTCAATAGCCAAGCCATGCAAATCGAGCCGGGCGGGATTCTCAAGGGCAGCAGTGAAATGCAAGAAGTTTCCGAAGAAGAACCTTTGGCTAAGCCTACTTTTGAAGTGGAAGAGGAGAAAACAGAATAGTTTATGTATCTCCTGTTAGCTAACCCCAAAGCAGGTAATCAGCGGTATCGACGCATTGAACATGCTCTCACTAACTTACTCAGTAAGTTAGATGTTAAGTATAAAGTTGTCTTGATTGATGACCTAGCCAACACGCAGGACTTACTGAAACGAAATGTCAAGGCGGACACCGAGGCAGTGGTGGCGGTGGGAGGAAATAGCACCGTCAATACTATCATTGATGCTCTGGCTGACTATGAAAAGATGCCCCTGGGGATCATCCCGACCAGCCGGAGCAATCACCTGGCCCAAACCCTAGGGATCAAAAGTTGGGTAGCTGGAGCCAAACTTTTAGCCAACCATACCATCAAACATTTACGTTTGGGTAGAATCGGCGAGCGCTATATCGCTGGCTCTTTAATGATCAGCCCTAAGCGTAATTTATTAGCCAATATTTTAGGGAAAAGGAATTTACTCAAGAGTTTTTTGGGTGTTAATGTTAAACGAATTTTGAAAGAAGAGCATCAGGTGGCTTGCAGCCTGAATCTCGATAATGCTCTTTCCGTTCAATGCCAATTGAATACTATGACCATCTATTTCCAGGATGGATTCGACAAAAAGATGAAAATCCACCTGACTACTTTAAGCGATCAGACAACCCAGGACAGTATTTTTAGAGCCAA
>CAYGXX010000031.1:0-7702 GCA_964354145.1 uncultured Candidatus Saccharibacteria bacterium | reverse complement strand
CAAAACCGTTTTTCTGACAATGCCATTTGATATCCCCGGCTCTTTAAGTAGTGTTTTGGCCAAAGATCGCTTCCGTAATGAATTTGCCGATTATGGTCTTCCCAAAGCCATAGTCAAATTCAGAGTCAATCTCTCCGAGCTTTATGCCAGAACCAAAGAGATCTGGATCTTGGATAGCCGCCTTATCTCTACCGACTGGGGCCAAACCGTCCCTAAGTCCTTGTCTGGTTTCCAAATCCTCAAAATTTGAGCTGAGCTCTTCTTGGCTTCCAGATGATAAGATGGATCTATGGGAGGGGTGCCACTAGGAAAAAGTTTATGGGGTATATGGATTGCCTGCTTGATTGCGGCGATGGCTTTTGGCATCATTGTTTGGAAATTTGACCCTTATCATGCCCATTGGGCAGTGTTTGCGCTACTATTTGCCAGTTGGCTTATTTTTTGGGCAGGTATTTTTACTTCTCTGGTTTATTTTTGGTATTTGAAACGAGGCTTATTGGACTTTTCAGAACTGTTCTCATCCTCCTTAAAATTAGGTATTATCGGTAGTGTAGCTCTGACAGCGCTTTTCTTCCTCCAGACCATTCATGTGCTCTCTTGGTGGAACGGATTAATGATGATCGTCATTACCTTTATTTTAGGGCTCTATTTTAAGGATTAGTTGGAAACCGAAATTAAACAAATTTTAGAAGAGGCGCGCGCCGCTATTGCTGCCGCAGGAGCAGCTGATTTGCAAATGGTAGAAGCACGGTTTTTGGGTAGAAAGTCAAAATTAGCGGAGATATCAGCCTCAGTAGGCAGATTCTCGCTCGAAAAGAGGAAAAACATTGGAGCTGTAATCAACCAAGTTAAAGCAGAGATTACCCGACTTCTGGAGGCTAGAAAACAAGAGATTTATGCTCTCCAGCAAAGAGCAGCTGCCCAGCGGGATACAACTATTCCTGGGATTAAGCTAGAGATCGGGCACCTGAGTCCCTTGACTTATATCAATCGGGAATTAGTAGACATTTTTAAGGAATTAGGGTTTGAGATAGCAGAAGGGCCGGAAGCGGAAACTGAGCAATATAATTTTGATATGTTGAATATTCCTGCTAATCATCCGGCGCGTGACGAATGGGACACTTTTTGGTTGCGGCATGTCTCCGACCTGGAGTGGTCTCCGACCCGGAGGGAAAAAGACGGTAAACATAATACTCTACTCCGCACCCACACTTCCCCAGTGCAGATTCGCTATATGTTGTCTCATAAGCCGCCGCTCCGCATCATTGCTCCCGGGCGGGTATTCCGTTATGAGGCGGAGGATGCCACTCATTCAGCGGTCTTCTCACAGATTGAAGGGTTAATGGTAGATAAAAATGTTAGTGTGGCGCATTTAAAATCAGTGATGTTGCATTTTGTGCGCCGGATTTTGGGCGATGAGCACGAAATTCGTTTGCGTCCTAGTTTTTTCCCTTTTACTGAACCTAGTTTTGAGGTAGATGTTTCCTGCGGGCTGTGTAAAGGCATTGGTTGCAAGGGATGTGGGAACAAGGGGTGGCTGGAACTAATGGGTGCTGGCATGGTGCACCCTCAGGTGCTGCGCAATGTGGGGATTGACCCGAATGATTTCAGCGGATTCGCCTTTGGAGCCGGTATTGAGCGGCTGGCCTTGCTTAAATATGGCATCAATGATATCCGTCTGTTTCTGAGCGGCGATATGAGATTTATTAAACAATTTTAACAATACAAGCGTGTCATTATCGGACTTGATCCGATAATCCAGACAGAAAAAGAAAAATGTTTTTGTTTATTTTCTTTTCTGGATTCCCGATCAGGTCGGGAATGACAAAATCGAAATGAAATTCAGTTATAATTGGTTAAAAGAATTAGTTGATTTCAAAGAAACGCCGCAAGAGTTGGCGGAATTAATTAATATCCATATTACTGAAGTGGAAGCATTGGGAGGGGAGTCCGGTGGATATATGGGGGTAATTGTGGCAGAGATTTTGCAAATTGATGCTCATCCCAATGCCGATAAATTACATTTAGTAACTTTAGACATTGGCTTAGGTAAGCGGGTAACTGTGGTGTGTGGGGCCAGCAATATTGAAGTTGGGCAAAAGGTGCCCCTGGCGCTAATAGGTGCCAAGTTACCTGTGGGCGAAATTAAAATGACAACTATTAGAGGGGTAGAATCCACGGGGATGATTTGCAGTGGAGAGGAACTAGGATTACCTGCCCGCAGTGCTGCATCCAGCGTCGCAGGCGGGGAAAAGAAATCAGCTGGTATTTTAGTATTGGACAAAAAAGCCTCGGTGGGGCGACCGGTGCAGGAATATCTGAATGTCTCTGCTGATTCTATTTTAGATCTCAAGATTTTATCGAATAGACCGGATTATTTATCGTATGTGGGAATTGCTCGGGAAATTGTCGCAGTTTTAGGTAAAGAGCAGTCTTTGCCTCTTAACTTAACCTATCCTGAAGACACGGCACTCCGCTCTACTGATAAAGTTGTGGTTAAAGTGCTCGATACGGATGTCTGCCCGAAATATTTAGCTCATTATGTGGCTAATGTAGAAGTGAAAGAGTCACCCGACTGGTTACAGCAGAAATTAATTAGTAGCGGGGTTCGGCCGATCAGTAATATTGTGGATATCTCTAATTTCGTGATGTTGGAGTTAGGCCAACCAGTACATGCTTTTGATGCGGATAAGATAATGAAACCTGTTCGTCATTCTGGGGAGTCCCTGGGACGACTCCAGAATCTTATAAAAGATCCTGGGCAAAGCCAGGATGACGAAGTAAGGGATACTTCGTCAATTATTGTCCGGCGGGCAAAATTGGGCGAACAAATCCTGGCGTTAGATGGAAAAACCTATGAATTAAATCCGGAAGTGGCGGTAATAGCTAACTCTGAGGGGCCCATTGCTCTAGCTGGAATTATGGGCTCGGAGCCGAGCGGGGTGACTGATTTGACAAAAGATATTGTTATTGAAGTAGCAACCTTTAGCCCGACAGTGATTCGCCGGGGCGGTAAAAGCCTTGGTCTCTCGACGGATGCCTCAATCAGGTTCGAGCGAGGGTTACAACCTTCTTTAGCGGATGTTGCAATGAAACGAATGTTGCATTTAATCCACCAGATTATCCCTGGAGCTAAAATTGCGGCTGGGAATGTGGAAGTATCATCACCGGCGGCGATCAGTCAGCCAGTTGAGTTTACAACCGAGGAAATTGCTAATTTAATTGGTGCCAAAATTACAGGAAGTGAGATTGCCAAGATTTTGCAGAGGTTAGGTTTTACAGCTAATATTACTGGTAAAAATATTGTAGCTGTTCCGCCGCCTTGGCGCGCTGATATCAAAGAAAAAGCTGACATCGCCGAGGAAGTCGTTAGGATCTGGGGGATTGATAGAGTAGAGCCAGCCATGCCGGAAGTAACCATGTCCGCCCCAGCCGTTAATCGGAAGCTTGTTAGGACCAACGAATTAAAAGATTTGTTAGCTAAATGTGGGTTTTCTGAAGCTCCCAGCCACTGTTTCATCGGTGAAGAGTGGGCGAGAAAACTCGGCATCCAACTAGAGGATGAATTAAAAATCAGCAATCCTTTAAACAGTCAGTGGACGCATTTATCATCTAATCTTTGGCCGAATTTATTAGGTTTCGCGAACTCAGCGGATAAGAAACTGATCAAGATTTTTGAGATCGCCAATATATTCATACCGAGTAACGATGTTTTGCCGATTGAAATACCGCTGCTTTCAATGTTGGTGTCAGGAGGTATCAAAGAGGCATACCGTATGCTACGTGGGGTGGTCGAAATGGTAGTAGCTGATATGCCGAAGTTAAAATTTGTTGCTGTACCAGGCGGCGCAGGAGACAATTTTATCAATATTTTACGAGTGATGTCCGATAGGGAGATAATTGGCACGATTGAAGAGATTAGTCCGCGTTTGGCGAATGTGATTGATGTACCCGAAGGTACTGTATGGGCAGAGATTGATATTCAAAAATTGGTGAAGTTAGAGCAGGGGAGAGTACGGTATCAAGAAGTGAGCAGGTTCCCCTCATCTCAATTTGATATTTCCGTGGAGTTGCCCAGTAGTGTATCGGCGGGGATGATGATTGATGAGATTTGGTTGACCTCACCGCTTATCCAATCGGTAGATGTATTTGATGTTTATCAGTTGCCTAATGGAGGTCGTAGCCTCGGATTCAGAGTAGTAGTGCAGGCAGCGGATCGGACACTCACCGATGCTGAAATTAAAACTCTAGAAAGCAAAATCATCAATTTAATTACGACTCAATATCGCGGTCACCTTCGTGGTTAAAAAATACTTTCCCAGAGCGGAGAATTTGGTAGGTTTTAGGTGTTGCGTAGGGTAGGGGATTCAGGTAAAATTAAGGGGTGGGTGGAGAGAGGTGAAATGCCTCGCGCTCTTATTTAAAAGTTATGCCAAACAAGAAAAAACCGATTAAAAAAATTGTCAAAAAAAGTAATAAAGTAACCCCTCGACTTGCCCCGCGAGCCCCGCGTATGCTGGGGCGGATGCTAAGGCTGCGCTCGAGGTCTACGACCAAACCGGTGAGAAAACCAGTGGTTAAGGCTGCTAAAAAACCAACAGTTCGACGGGTTGGTGGTCGGCAAGAGATAATTGCAGCAGGCAAATCGGCGGAAAGTTACGGAGCCAAAGATATTCAGGTGCTAGAGGGCTTAAAGCCGGTTCGCAAACGCCCTAGTATGTACATTGGCTCTACCGGAATTGCTGGGTTGCATCATTTAATTTGGGAAATCATTGATAACTCCATCGACGAAGCGATGGCGGGGCATGCCAACAAAATTGGCGTAAGTTTGAACAAAGATTATTCTATCACCGTCGAGGATAATGGCCGCGGTATCCCGGTGGATATTCATCCGGTCACCAAAAAATCTGCCCTGGAAACTATTATGACTACCCTACACGCCGGCGGGAAGTTTGGCGGCGGCGGGTATAAAGTTTCTGGCGGTTTACACGGGGTGGGAGCTTCAGTGGTGAATGCCCTCTCGGAGTATATGAAAGTAGAAGTTGGGCGCGATGGGTACCTATGGGTGCAGGAATATAAGCGAGGCGAACCGCTCGCCCCAGTTAAGAAATCGGGCACGACCAGCTGGGTGGGCACGCGGACTACTTGGAAGGCCGACCCCACCATTTTTGATACAGTCACTGATTACAATTGGGATACGATTCTAGAGCATTTAAGCCAGCAAGCCTATCTTACCAAGGGTGTTGTTATTGAAGTTAAAAATGAATTTACCGGGGCAGAGGAAAAATTCCATTTTGAAGGGGGGATTCAATCATACGTTTCTCATATTAATAAGGACCAAACTGTGCTCAACGATCCCCCGTTTTACGTGGATAAACAGGTGGGTGATTTTCGGATTGAAATTGCTCTCCAGTATAACAACGATTTTTCAGAAAGCCTCTTTGCCTTTGCCAATAACATTTATAACAGTGAAGGCGGGATGCATGTAGTTGGTTTCCGGGCGGCATTTACTCGCACTATCAATGCCTACGCTAGAAAACATGGATTTATTAAAGAGAATGATGAGACTTTAACTGGTGATGATGTCCGCGAAGGTTTAACTGTGGTGATTAGTGTCAAACTCCCCAACCCCCAGTTCGAAGGCCAGACTAAATCCAAATTGGGGAATGCCGAGATTCGCACCACCGTGGAAGCGGTCTTCGGAGATTACTTTATGAGTTATTTGGAGGAACATCCTACTGATGCCCGGCGAATTATCATGAAGATTATCTTAGCCTCCAAGGCTCGTCTGGCCGCTCGGGCAGCCCGAGAGACGGTTATCCGGAAAGGCGCCTTAGAAGGGATGACTTTACCTGGCAAATTAGCGGATTGTTCGGAAAGAGATCCTGATAAAAGCGAAATCTATATTGTAGAGGGTGACAGTGCTGGTGGCAGTGCCAAACAAGGCCGCGACCGGAGTTTTCAGGCCATTCTCCCCTTGCGGGGCAAAATCTTAAATGTTGAGCGTGCTCGGTTAGACCGCATGTTGACTTCCGAGGAGATTAAGGCTTTGATTATAGCCCTGGGCACTGGCGTGAGTGAACAGTTTAATGTGGAAAAGATTCGCTATAAGCGAGTGATCATTATGACTGATGCGGATGTGGACGGTGCTCATATTCGCACTCTCCTACTCACCTTTTTCTATCGTTATATGCGCGATGTGATTGAGCGGGGGTACTTATATATTGCTCAGCCTCCCCTTTATGCTATTAAAAAAGGTAAAGATATTTGGTATGCCTACAGTGATGCTGAAAAAGAAAAAATTTTAGAGAAAATCAAACAGTCTGAGATTGAGAAGCCCATGAAGCCAGGTAAAACTCAAGTAGAAGAAGCAGCCGAGGAAGGGGAAGTTGCTGGTGAAGAATCAACGGAAGTAGAGGTAGTAGAGGGCGAAGGGTTGGCAGTAGTGGCTGGGGGGAAAAAGATTGCCGATATTCAACGTTATAAAGGTCTGGGAGAAATGAATCCTTCTCAACTCTGGTCTACTACGATGGATCCTGCCAATCGCACTATTTTGCAAGTAACGATTGAAGATGCTGTCCGCGCGGAGGAGATATTTACAACCTTGATGGGCGACGAGGTTCCTCCCCGCAAACGGTTTATTCAAGAACATGCCCAATCCGTGAAAAATCTAGACATTTAAGGCAGTAGTGTAAAATATAGAGGAAGGTTTCACTTAGGAGGTGAAAATTGAAGGCTCCCTTGGCGTGGCTAAATGTGGACTTGCGGGCTATTGATCATAATATTAGGCAGATTCGGCAGCTTCAGCGCCCGGGGACCAAATTGATGGCGGTGGTCAAGGCTAATGCTTATGGCCATGGCATATTTGACGTAGGCCTACAGGCCTTCAGGAGCGGTGCAGACATACTGGGAGTGGTCAATGCCACCGAGGCCCTAACCTTGCGCAAAAAGGGCATAATTAAGCCAGTAGTAGTTTTGGGCCCGACAGCCAAAGAGGAGATAGCAGAGCTCATCCGCCAAAAGGTGAGTTTTACGGTTTTTAATGAGAAGTCCTTTATTGATGCTAGCCGAGTGGCAACAGTTTTGCAGAAGCGAGCTAGTATTCATGTGAAGGTTGAGACCGGCATTAACCGATTAGGTTTTACAGTCGATGAAGCGCCAGTCGTTATCAAAAAAATCAAGCAGCATCGTTGGTTAGAGTTAGAAGGAATTTTTACTCATCTTGCTAGTGTAGAAGAGTTAAATACTAGCTACACCAAAGGCCAGCTGTTCCAGTTTGATAAGGTATTGGCTCGGATTGGGAAAAAAGATATTGGTGTAGATTGGACGAAAATCCCCTATGTTTCTGCGGCAGCCTCTGCAGCGGCTATGTTAGTACCCGAGTCCCGCTACAATACTATTCGGCTAGGGATTGCGATGTATGGACTCTGGCCATCCCGCGGAGTAGAGGCTTGGGCAAGGCGATCCCTTAAAGTTAAAAAGATTAAATTAAAGCCAGCGCTCAAATATAAAACCCGATTAGTGGCGATTAGAAAAGTCCCTGCCGGGAGTTTCATCGGATATGGCTGTAGCTTTCAATCCCCCAAACCAATGGTCTTAGGCGTAGTCCCCGTGGGGTATGCAGAAGGGATTGACCGCGGTTTAAGCAATATGGGTTTTATGCTGCTTAACGGAGCGGTAATCCCGATTGTAGGTCGTGTCT
>CAYGXX010000030.1:0-7994 GCA_964354145.1 uncultured Candidatus Saccharibacteria bacterium | reverse complement strand
ATGAGTTGAAAGAGATAGCGGAGTCCCCTGTCCCCGCTAAAGAACTGAAAAAAGCCAAGCAATCCATTATTGGCAATATGGCATTACGCTTAGAAAACTCTAGTACAGTAGCTAGCGGAGTGGCATATCAGGAATTGTTGTACGATAAGGTTGAATCCATCGCTGAAATCAAAAGGAAATATCGGGCGGTTACGGCGAAAGAGGTGCAAAAGCTCGCTAAAAAATTCTTTCAAAAAGATAAAATTATTCTGGCGGTGATCGGTCCATATCGCAAATCGGCTGATTTTGCTAAGCTATTGAAGTAAGTAAATCGATTATTTAACTAAAAAGAAGCATGGAAAGAACGTTTGTCATGATCAAACCCGATGGGGTGGCCAGAGGTCTTATAGGTGAGATTATCTCTACTTTTGAGAGAGCAGGACTAAAGCTGGTAACGATGAAGATGCTACAGCCAACCAAGGAGTTGGCTGAGACGCACTACCCCAGCACGGATAAGTGGCTCCGGGGGGTAGGCCAGCATACTGTCGATGGGTGCGTTGAACTGGGTTTAGATGTCGTGAAGGAGTTCGGTACGTCTGACCCGGTGGAGATCGGAAAAATGGTCAAGGTTTGGCTGGTAGATTTCATTATTAGCGGCAAAGTGGTGGCAATGATCTGGGAAGGAACCTTGGCGGTTGTTAATGTCCGCCGATTGTGTGGCAACACCTTGCCTAGCAAAGCAGAAGCGGGCTCGATCAGGGGCAAGTATGGCCTAGACTCGGCGGTGTTGGCTAATACTGCAAAGCGCTCCCTGTTTAATCTAGTTCATGCTTCCGGCAATCTTGAAGAGGCAGCTACTGAGATTAAGCTTTGGTTTCCTGAATTAACGGATTAAAAATTGGGGGTCTATCCCCTATTTTTGGAGGAGACTCGCGGATTACGAGATTTTTTATTGACATCAGATTAGGTATATGTCAAAATCTAAACTACGGTATCATCTACCGGGCTTAGGTATTCACCTTGAGTGAATCTAAACCAGAGGAAGCAGTATATTTTTTGACCCAACGGCTACTTTCCTCAATCCTCGGTTCTTGTTCTTTTACACATTGTATGTAACGGCTGCGGCTAGGATTATCATCTTAGCCACAAAAGCCGTTCCATAAAGGAGAGACCTGGAGTGGGCAGTAGCAGCATTCGCAGGCGGTTTCATTTGTTGTGTCACCTCCCCCTTAGTCTTCCGAAAAAGCCAGGTCTCTCCCTTTCCTTGCCCTCCTCTTCTTTTCCTTGTTGGAGCCCCTAGCATCCTATGCTAGGGGTTTTATAATCGCCTACAGTACAGCAAGCTGGTTTGTTTGACTCCTTGTTTAATGGGGATATCTTTTACATTTTTGAGTCCGCATATCATACCAACCTTATGGCAGAAACCTACTCTCGGTTTTTGTATTATTTTGATTGGGGATAACCACCTCACATGGGTTGTTAACCCCACATCAAAACACAGCCACCAGAGCCAACTTTAGGGTTGATATGCCATGTTAACCCACCCATCACTAAAATTTTCTACACCTAAGAGCTCAAAGATATTTAGACAGTTGTCTAAATATCGGGTTAACATGCCATGTGAGGTACCTAACAACCCATGTTAACCCCAAAGGCCTTTGGGTTGATATGCCATGTTAACCCTTCGGGGCAAAATCCGCTAACTACTATTTATATATAATATATAGAGCTAGAGCTAATAATAGCATTTTAGTTAGTCACTCATTATTGACCGGGGTTAACAACCCATGTTAACCTCAAAGTGGTAGGGTTAACATGCCATGTGAGGTACCTAACAACCCATGTTAACCCCCAAGCACCATTTTTTGACACTTCATAGGAGAAGAGCGTTGGAGGTGTTCACCCATCTCACCGGGTTGGTAACCCATGTGAACACCTCGGCAAAAATGAGCCATAGTAAATAACTTTTAACTTAACATGCCATGTTAACCCTCGAAAAAGCCCAAGAAATGGTCGATGCAGCTGCTGAGCGGTCAGAAACCGTCAGTGAAACGGCTGTAACCGTGGTCCCAGCCACTTCAACTTCGAATAATGCTGGTAGTATCAGTGATCAATTACCTACTGAAGATTTACACCCCTTAGTCGAGGTGACCCGGTTTTTGAAGGTATCTGAAAATCGCATTCGCCACTGGGAGAAATCTTTCAGTCAGGTACTGTCTAATCACCGCAACCAGTACAATCACCGGATGTTTACTGATACAGATGTTAAAATCCTCGAGCGGATTAAGTTTTTGCAGGATTCGAAGCTGTACACCAGAGAGGGGATAATCGCCCGGCTAAATTCTAAATTGCGCGAAAAAGGGGGATCGGGGATAGTCTCTGCTGCTGAGAAGCAGTTCCAACAGAAGCTCTTAATCGCTCTCAATACCTTAGCAACAGAGGTAAAGGGACTTCGGAGAGAGGTTAGAGAAGATCTAAGAGGGGATTTGAAGAAAGAATTGGATCATCTGACGCTGTTGCTGTTTCCTCCGAAGCAGGAGAAAAAGTGGTATCAGTTTTTTAGGAAATAGTAGTCCTTACTGCGAAGCCCGGCGTAGCCCCTCCCCAATTTCCCTGAATGTCACAAACTTAGTTACTGATCACGCACAGAAATTGAGGAGGGGCGAAGACGGGTCATCCCGACCGTAGTGGAGCCTGCCTGCCGGTAGGCAGGGGATCTGGTCGCTTTTAAAGCGACCCTAAATAATCCTGCCACTTTTCTAGAATCTTTTCTGTTACTTTCCCGAGGAAAGTAACCAAAGTCTTCGGGCAGTCGCTCTCACTTGGTATTAAACCAAAAATATACCTTTCCGCTCTCGCCCCGCATTCGCAGGGCTCCGCAGCGGTAATTTTTGGAATACCTATCGCTTCCGCTCCAATGCCCGATTTTAAGACAAGACACTCAAGCTCCAATGGCCACGCAGAAACGCTATAGCGTTTCTGCGTGGCCTAGTCTGCTGGACGTCCTTCTGGGGAGCTCCAGGGCGACTCCAGAATCGTATAATTTTCAACGGCTCATTCATGAGCCGTTGAAGAGAGGGGATTATAAGATATAAAAAACAAGGCGCCTGGTGGCGCCTGTTAGGTGCAAATTATTGTCTTCCGCCTATGCTATGTAGCGTCAGACAGGCCAGACGTGTCTTTGAGGTCAGGGCCGACGAAGGGAGGTTGGGCAGCCGGTAAGTGGTGGATGTCCCGAAGTTCCTGGCAGAATGACTTGGCCCCCTCTGGACCATAGGTGACGAGGAGGGAAGCCTCAAGATCGTCTATGACCTTGGCGATGGCCTCTCTTGTCTCTTCTGATGGTGATAGGCTGTTGTCTATCACTAACTTTATTAACTTCTCAAAAAACTTGAGATTTGCCGTGAAGGCGGCGAATCTGCCTTCGGTCACCGTTTCGGCGGACTCGTCGCTGGGCGGTTCGGAAGCCAACTCTTTCTCGATGGCTTTCTCTGCTTCGTCGATGGTTTCCATTGTGAGTTTAGCCACGGTCATCATGACCTGGTGTTCGATCATTGAAACCAGGACTTCCTGGCTGTGGTTGATGGCTTCGATGATTTTGTTGTGTCCGGTAGGTATTTCGACTTTTTCTGCCATCCTTACCGCGAGCAGCCACTGAGCCACATTTCCATGATCGCCATCTTGCGCGATCATGTCTGATAGGTAATCGGAGAGTGGAACCGGCAGATTTGATTTATCTGGTTTGGGCATTCTGCGCCCTCCTTTCTCCTTGCGGAGTGATTTTAGGGTACTTCCTGTGGTTTCTTTGAGAGGAACCATCAGGATTTCTATAGTCTAGCACAGTAAAAATGCTTAATCAAGCTCGTAATTGGCGGTATAATGTAAAGGCGTAATGGTATTAATTATGGCAAAGCAGTTAAAACCTACTAAAGGTCGCTCCGATGTCCCAAACCCAAGGGGTTCGGAAAACGGAGCCAATGTCGCAAAGCGACATTGGCATTGGAGGGATTATTTTATATCTAGTCCGCTAAAATTGCCTCCGAGAAGCAAACGCACCACACCAGTGGTGTTTGTAGCGATGAGCGGGGGAGTGGACTCCTCATTTACTGCCTATCACCTTCAGAAGCAGGGCTATCAGGTGGTCGGGGTCTTTATGAAAAACTGGTCATTCCCGATCAAGCGGATTGAGGAGTGTCCACTGTATCAGGATTACAAAGATATGGTTAAGGTGTGCAAATTCCTTAAAATCCCTTATCAGGTGTGGAGTTTTGAGAAAGATTACCGCAAACGAGTGATTAGCCCTTTTTTCAAGGGATACGAAGCTGGATTAACCCCTAATCCAGATGTAATGTGTAATACCGAGATCAAGTTTGACGATTTTCTCAAAAAAGCCTTGAAATTAGATGCCGATTACATCGCCACTGGTCATCATATTCGTTCTCGTTGTATCGATCCTAAATCTTTCAAATTGGTTCCTTTTCGTCATCCTGAACTTGATTCAGGATCCAGGCCTGGATTCCGGGTCAAGCCCGGAATGACAGATGATGAGAAGAATGGCAAAAATGCCAAAATTTGCAAAGATTACCAGCTTTTGAAAGGCAAGGACCCCATCAAAGACCAAACTTATTTTGTTTATCGGTTAACCCAAGAGCAGCTCAAGAAATGTATCTTCCCGGTGGGGGATTATATTAAGGCTGATTTACGGGAAATGGCTAAAAAAGCCAAGCTTCCGACAGCTGAGCGGCGGGATAGCCAAGGAATTTGTTTTATTGGGCGAATTGATGTAAAGGATTTTCTCAAAACCCGGCTCCCCGAAAAGAAAGGGGATATCGTGACCAAAGAGGGGCGCAAGATCGGCGAACATGAAGGCTCTTGGTTCTATACTATTGGCCAAAGGAGGATTGAAGGGCTGTCAGGTACAGTTAAGCCACTCTATGTCATCGGTAAAGATGTCAAAAAGAATCTGGTGATTGTGGGGGACGACAAAGACACCTACGCCAAAGCTGCTCGCTTAGCCAACTTCCATTTAATTAATAAGACTATCAAAACCAAGGATTTGATGGCGATAGTGCTTACTGCCAAGTCGCGCTATACCCCCTCGGTTAGCCGTGGGAAGCTCTGCCATGATGGTAAAGGCTATTATTTTGAGTTCGTCAAACCCGAGCGTGCCATTACCCCCGGCCAATCCCTGGTCTTATATAAAGGCGAAATCTGTCTTGGTGGTGGCATTATTACTGGTACTATGTAATTGTTTTGTCGTCCCGAGCCCTCCGCCAGCTGGGGAGAGGGATCTGTTGCTTTCCGAAGCAACCCAATTCTTGTTACCTTTCTAGAATTTTCTTTTGTTACCTTTCTAGAAAGGTAACACCAAAGTCCCAGCCCGTCGTCCTCGCTATTCGCCTAATAAAATATGTCTTTCCGCTCCGCCAAACTCTCCCGCATACGCAGGGTCGAACAGTTGGCTCCGCAGCAGCAATTTTATTGGCTCATTACGCTCGGACTCCAAGGGCTGGTTTTAAAAATAGAGATAAGAAAATGCTTGCTAGGGTAGTTTCGTGTATAATATTTGCGGAATCGGCTATTAGGCGCAACGAACGGGGCAAGCAGTCATGCTGCTTTGAAAAACGGCTGCGCTGTATGGCCAGTCCTAATATCATACCTGCCACCTCCTGGTAGACCCGATTCCCTGTGAGCCCCCCAAAAAGGGGCTCATTTCTTATCCTCTAGTTACTAACCTCTAGTCTCTTGTCTTTTTGACTGCTTTTGCGTATAATCAGGTGGACAAAATTAAGGCATTTTTAACCCTGTATGGCACGCCAAATGTCAAATAAGTCATGTTGGAATTATTGGCTCCCAGAGCTGATATTTACTAATATCTGTAACAAATCAGGCAGTTTTATCGTTATATCTAACGTAAGAGTTTAATGCCCGTTTCCAATTCACATCCCGCATCTACGGAAACTCCCGACCATCTGGTTGGGCGAGCCGCCAAGGGCGATAATCACGCTTTTGGCGCTATTTACGAGCTTTGGGCAGAACACATTTACCGCTTCGTTTATTTAAAAACCAGAGACGAGGATGTGGCTGATGACATTACGGCCGAGGTATTCTTAAAGGTTTGGAAGGCGATTAAGACTTTCAAGCCCAAAGCTGACACGAAGTTTTCCACTTGGCTGTTCGCCATCGCTCGCAATGCGGTGATCGATTACTACCGCACCACTAAACAAACCATCCCTTTCGAGAATTTGCCGGAAATTGTTGATCTGGAAGGGGGAACGGATTTATACCCGGAGCAGCAAAAACTGCAAGCAGCGCTTGATGAGTTGCGCCCGGAATACAAGCAAGTGTTAGTGCTTCGGTATGTGGAAGACCAACCCATTGCCCGAGTTGCCCAAATTATGAAGAAAAAAGAGGGCAACGTCCGCGCTCTAACGCATCGAGCTCTCTCTGAGCTCAAATCACGTTTATCTTAGTCCAGCTTGTCCCGCGCATGCGGGAACTCGCGACTGCGCCAAGCTAGATTAGGAAACTGGGGGATTGATAACCCAATCTGTCATTCCCGCGAAGGCGGGAATCTAGACAGAAAAAGGAACAGAAAAATGTTTTCTGTTTGTTTTCTTTTCTGGATCCTCTGGTCAAGCCAGAGGATGACGAATTGACGGAGTCAATCGTCAGTTAACAATTTCAATATTTCACAAGCTTATTCATTCGAATAAGCCGCTATTTTTATTAACTTTAAAGGTATGCCTTCGACCCATCCGTCGCTCTAAAGAGCTATGGAGGGCTAACGCTTTGCTCAGGCAATATTCTCTGAGCGAAGCCTCGCCCAGGGCGGGCGCAGTCGAAGAGTTACATTATGGCATCTGCTACTTTTGAACAATTAGAGGCGGAGCTCCGTACCCTTGGGGAAAACAAGGGGATTTTGAGTGCTAGCAAAAAGCAAACTATCCGGGACCGGGTCTTCCAATCCATTGGACAGATTGAACTAGCTGACGCCATTGCAGCAGGGGAGACTAAGGCAGGGTTAGCTGTTTCCCTAAAACACCTACAACAGGCGTTGATTCCTCACCGGCTGTCTTTTTCTATGCCCGCCACGGTGGCAGTAGTAATGGTGGTATTCCTGGGTTCATTAGTGACCGGTGCGGCCGCGCAGAGCTCCCGTCCCGGCGATGCCTTGTTCGCCATGAAAAAGGTGCTTCAAGCTATTGAAATAGCAGTGGTAGCTGATCCGGTCAAAAAAGCCGAAATGAGCTTAAATATTGCCGGTGAAAGATTGGGCTACCTCGAGGAATCCGTAGGGCAAGAAGAAACTCTACACACTGTGTTAAAAGAGAGCCAGTCTGCTTTAGTCAGCGCCAAAGAGACGCTGAAAAAAGCGCAGGAAAGCGGGGATACAGCTAGTGCCACCGCCTTATTGGAGAAGTTTGACAGCTTGTTAGCCGATCAAAAAATTATTTTAGATGATATTGAAAAAACTAAACCTAGCGAGGATGTCCAGCAAACCATTGTAGCAATTCGGGATGAAATTGAAGGTAAAACCGGCACAGAAACCAGCCAAAACCCATCTGTGGTTAGTTCCACAGGGTCTAAATCAGCTGCCAAACCCTCGGCTAGTTCTAATCAGCCACCTACGCTTGCCACCAATCTGGAGGGCTTTCAGACCTTAGCGGGGCGGCTAGGTACGGCAAGCGGGAGTCCAGCTTTATATATGGGGAACCAGTATCTCATCATTACATCAGCACCCATCTCCCTTCAGGAATATATCGGAGCCAGCAATGTGGCTCTGAGTGGCACGGTTAAGAGTGGGTACATGACGGTTTATCGAATAGTGGTGAACGGCAATGTACTAGTGGACATACCGTTTACTAATCCAGTAAGCACTGGCGGCAACACCTCTACAGAGCAGGTAGACAATCCAGGTAATAAACCCGCCAATCAGGAATAAAATTAACCCCTCCTCTCCTCCCCTTATTTAAGAGGAGGTATGGGTGGGGTTAACTAACCCGCTAACCCGC
>CAYGXX010000029.1:0-8036 GCA_964354145.1 uncultured Candidatus Saccharibacteria bacterium | reverse complement strand
AACATGTGCTCTAAAAAGTGAGCGATACCCCTATTTTTATCATTTTCGTAACGAGAGCCGGCTCGAGCTTTAATAAACACGGCTACCGTTTCCGTCGATTTCATCGGAACTACATCAATTCTTAAGTGGTTAGGGAGAACAGCTTTTTTAACTTCCAGCATCTTTTTGGTTAAAATTCTATAATCAACAGTATCAGCCCCTATTTGGCGATTTCTTCAGCTCGTAACTCTCGGATCACGTTTACTTTAACAGTTCCCGGATAGGTCATCTCCTTTTCAATTCTCTGTGCCATCTCCTTCGCCATCTTGATAATACCCAAGTCGTCTACCTCTTCCGGAATGACCAGTACCCGGACCTCGCGGCCAGCCTGGATCGCATATACCCGATCAATCCCCGGGAAACTCTTGGCGATATTCTCCAGATCACTCAAGCGCTTAATAAATTGCTCTAAACTTTCGCGCCGGGCGCCCGGGCGGGAAGCAGAGATAGCATCGGCTGCCATGGAGATAAAGTCGATGGCGCTTTTTGGCCCGCCGGCCGCCTCATGGGAGACCTCAATAGCTTGGATAACCTCCTTGGGCAAGCCATATTTTACTGCGATATCTCGGGACAACTCCGCGTGGCTGCCTTCAAACTCATGATCTAAGGCTTTCCCGATATCATGCATGAGAGCGGCTAATTTAGCCAACCTCACATCCGCCCCGATTTGGGCTGCCATCATCCCGGCTAAATGAGCGGCTTCGATCGAGTGATGAAGGATATTTTGCCCGTAACTAGTACGGTATTTCAAGCGTCCCACTAGCTTAATAAGATCTATGGGTAGACCGGTTAATCCTAATTCCATCACCGCCTCTTCGCCCGCTTTCTTGATCTCGGTGGCGATATCTTTTTGGGCTCGTTCCACTACCTCCTCAATCCTGGCTGGCTGGATACGGCCATCAGATACCAGCTTCTCTAAGGCACTCTTGGCGATAGCTCGCCGGACCGGGTCAAAACAAGACACCACTACCACATCGGGGGTGTCATCAACAATGAGATCTACCCCTGTTGCCCGCTCGAAAGCCTGAATGTTGCGCCCCTCTTTACCAATAATTCTCCCTTTCATCTCATCAGAGGGAATAGGCACGACATTAGTGGTAGTCTCTACAGAGGCCTCGCCGGCATAGCGTTGCATAGCGGCCGAGATGATGTCGCGAGCCTTAGCCTCTGCTTCCTCTCTAGCTTGGTCTTCAATGTCCTTCATCACCTTAAGGATGTCGTCCTTGGCTTCTTTTTCTGCTCTTTTTAAGAGTAATTCCTTAGCTTCATCTTTGGTTAGTTTGGCGATGGCTGCCAACTTTTCTTCTTGCTGCTCACGGATCTTGATAACCTCCTCTTTGACCTCCTTAATCTCCTTGTCTTGTTCAAAAACCGCTTCCTGCTTCTTGTCGAGCTCCGTTGCCCGCTTGTCCAGGGTCTCGTCTTTTTGGCGCAAACGCTTATCTACCTCAGAAATCTCCCCTCGGCGCTGCTGCTCCTCTTTCTCCGCCCGTTCGCGAATCTTAGAAGCCTCTTCCTTAGCGGTGATGACGATTTCTTTTTCTTTTTTGGCGGCTTCGTCTAATCTCTCCTGAGCCTTTTTCAGAATCTTATCCGCCTCCGCCTCGGCGTGGCTGACCTTGCGTTGGGACAGCGTCCAACGGAGATAATAGCCAACCAGAGCTCCTCCGAGAGCCCAGAGTAAAATCATTAACCAACTTTCCATTATGTAACCTCGCTGAAATTATTTTCAGGTTGGTTCCATCGTAAAAATTTTGGGTAAACTATCCCTCTAAAAACCGATTAATCTGCTCTGCGCTGGTCTTATAACTTGCAATGATAGTTAAACTCAACTGCATGAAAATTTTTGAACGATTGAAACCAGGAATACCTGAAAAATGTTGATATATTTGCTGCAAATCTCTCCCGAAATGGGTTTTCGCAACACCCCTAATTTACCCGACTTTTGAAGGCCTGTCAAAGCCAGCTCCTGCCGACCTCCCCACCACCCCTAAAATCACCCAAAAACCGCCGGGGCTAAGCAGCCGTGCAGGGTTGATACACCATGTGAACCCCCCGGCTAAAATCTGCTCCCAAAGCCAAAAGTCGGGTTGATAACCCATGTTAACCCCCCTGTTAACACACCTCACCAATCCCAACAATTCACCGTGCAGAAAACTTATTTACCCAACCGACCAACCCCATCACTCATAATTCTGTAATAATCTTGATGGTAGTCTACACGGTATATACTGTGTAGACTGAGAGTATGAGATCAATCAGACGAGAACAAAGGAAAGCCAGGACTAAGTCACGAATTCTCACCAAGGGAGGAGTATACGATTACGACATTGACTTATCTGAGATATCTATCCTGGCTAAATTAATTAGTCAAGCGCCTGGCGATCAACTGCCGCTACTCTTAGATGCTCTATTAACCAAGAGGGAACTAGTGGACATTACCCGCCGAATTATTATCGGCCAGATGATTATCCAGCAAAAGACATACGAGCAGATTTACCAAGCTACCCGCGCCTCGCGGAATACTATTGCCTCGGTCAATCAAAGCTTATCGGATCATGACGAAATTTTACAGGATAGTCTACTGGGTGCCTTCCGTTTGCATAATAGGGATAACCGGAGCCACCCAGAAAACTATGCGCTGGAAAGATATTTTGCCAACCGTATTAAGAAAGGGAAATAATCACAGTACACACGGTATATACCGTGTGTACTATCCCTGTACACTAAATAAAAACGTATGGATGTGGGGCTGCGCCAACGAGAAGGAAAGAGAAAACTATGAAAAGGATTGGAGCGTTAATAACAGGGCTAATTTTATTACTAGATTTTGGATGGCCAGTTATCAGCCAAGCAGAACCGGAAGTGCCGGAGGTGATTATCAATGAGATGGCTTGGGCAGGGAGCACAGTGAGCACTTCCGATGAATGGATTGAACTTAAAAACACCACTGACGCAGAGATTGACATCGCGGGGTGGCAAATCAACCGCTTGGATGCTGGCGGTCAACAAGAGATTGCCCCGCCTATGTTGACTATATCTGCTGAGCAAAATCATCTCATCCCGGCGCAGGGCTATTTTCTAGTGTCTAACAATGCCAAGGATTACCACTTCAGCGGGGGAGAATCGGTATTGAATATTGATCCTGATTATATCGATTCTGACATCACTCTACCCAATAGTCATTTAAAAATCTTTTTATATGCTTCGAATCAACAATTAGTGGATGTGGCTGGCGATGGAGGAGAAACTCCTTTTTGCGGAGGGCGAAGCTCCACCCTATCTGTTGCTATGGAGCGCAATACCCCCTATGGACTCGGGGAGTTATCCAGCAGCTGGCACGAAGCCACCACATCAGTCAATCTAGACATTATTGAGGGAGCAAATAATTTAGGAACCCCCCGAGCAGAAAATTCTTTGCCACCGCTAGCCGCTCCTATTATCAGTAAGGTCATTCCCGACCAGGCAGAGATGGATAGTGTCTGGGAGATCGAAGAGATCATCGGAGAAAATTTTGTTACCACCGGTATTACCCAGATCAAATTAGAAAAGGGAGATCTAGCCATTTGGGCTACAGACATCAAAATAATCAATTCTACTTCTATCGATACGGCTAAATTCGATCTGCACGGCGCTGAGACAGGGAAGTGGGACTTAGTTATTATTAACCCCGATGGACAAACTGCTACTCTCCCGCAGGCCGTAGAGATTTTGGAACCAGAGGAGGAGGATGAATCCACCTGGACTACTGATGCTGATATTAAAATCAACGAATTATACCCGCATCCCTCAAGCGGAGAAGAAGAATTTATTGAGCTATACAATGCCGGGGATAATCCTGCAAATCTTAAGGGCTGGAAACTAGATGACCAATCACCGGGCGGGTCCGCCGAATATACCATTCCGACTGATATTATCATTGGTCCTCAGCAATATTTGATCTTCCCTAAATCTCAAACCCACCTTTATCTAAATGACACTGGAGATTACTCCCGCCTGCTGCAACCCAATGGGAATTTACTGGATAGCACACCTAATTACGGTACCGCCACCGCAGGATATTCCTATTCTAAAATTAACGGCAACTGGCAATGGAGTAGGCGAGTGACGCCTAATGCTGCTAATATTTACGAGAGCACAGCCGAAGAAGAGGACAATATCAGTGAAACAGACCACGACCCAACCAGTCTGCAACCAGATGAAATTACTATTCAACTGGAATCTGACGATTTAACCGCTAATTCAGTAATGCTGATCTGGAAAATTAATCTGCCTGGAGCCATTGGCGACATCAAAATCTACCAGTCAGAGAAAAAAGGCCAGTTGGGCTTTAGGGTTGGGCAAACCGCGCCTCCAAAAACCGAATATCTGGTCACAAATCTCACTGCCGGAACTAAATATTTTTTCACTATTATAGGCAGTTACAACATCAATGATATTAAATCCAACCAGATTGAAATTACTACAACTGGCACCAAAACTGCTATCGGCGACGGGACTTTAGGTACCCCCAAACAAATCATCATTAGCGAGATCCTGCCCAACCCCAATGCAGGCGAGAGTGAATTTATCGAATTGCATAATCCAGGAACTCAAAGTGTAGATATAACTGGCTGGAAACTGACGGATGCAAGCGGAAAAATTTACGTCCTCAATGCTCTTGATTTAATCGAACTAATGATCGCCGAGAATGAGGAAGAAGATGCGGAGATAACCTCCATAATCCTGGATTCACAAGATTACTTGCTTTTGGAATACCCTCTTACCCATATCCGTCTCAACAATTCTGGAGGAGAGGAGCTCCAGCTTCTAGATGGAGAAGACAACCTCATTGACGAGATTAGCTACGACGGCTCAGCTAAACAGGGTTATGCCTATGTCTTGGCCCCTAATGACCGGTGGTTTTGGTCTAATGAGACCACTCCGGGAGAAGAAAATGATATTAGTTTTGCCTCAATCAATGAAGATGGATATGCTTACCTTACCGACACGGGGAATTATTGGCACTATCCGATATTCCTCTGGATTAGTGCTCTTCTTTCTGCCATAATACTCCCTTACAGTAAAAGGCATGGCTATCCAAAATTATATCACTCATAGCGCAGAGGAAACTCAGAGATTAGGGGAGAGTTTGGGTAAAAAATTAGCCCCGCCACAAATTATCGCTTTTGAATCTGACTTGGGCGGGGGCAAAACCACTTTTATCCAAGGGTTGGCTAAGGGTTTGGGAATCAAAACTAAGGTCATCAGCCCGACCTTTGTATTGGAAAAGATTTATCCCATCCCCAAGAAAAAATTTTCCCTCTATCACTATGATGTTTATCGGTTAGATCCCGACCCGCTTTTCATTGGGGAGATCTTAGAAAACGCTAACACCAACATCGTGGCAATTGAATGGGCGGAAAAGATTAAAAAATACCTGCCGAAAGATGTTATTTGGATTAAAATTACCGGACAAGGAAACCAACGTAAATTCCAAATTAAATAACCCCTCCTAACCTCCCCTTAAAATAAGGGGAGGGATGGTGGGGTTACCTGATACCTGATACTTGGTACCTGACACCTGACACTTGATACCTGACACTTGATACCTGATAATTGATACTCTTAAACTATGGACAAAAAATATATCTTGGCGATCGACACTACCGAGGAAAACACCGGCATTGGTTTGGCGGGAGAGAACTCAACCAAAATTAAAACTTGGGTGTCGGAACGCAACCAATCACAAGAACTGCTGCCCAATATTGATAAACTCCTCAAAGCCAACCAAATTAAACCAGAACAACTTAAATGGGTGGCAGTAAATTTGGGACCGGGATCTTTCACGGGGCTTCGGGTAGGCATTAGTGTAGCCAACGCTTTTGGATATGGCTTACAAATCCCAGTGATCGGCAAAGCTCATCTTATCGGCGAAACCAAAGAGCGGATTAAACAGTTACTGAAGCTAACCACCAAAATTAAAAAATTCCGGCAGGTTTTGCCGGTGTATGGAGGTCAGCCTAATATTACGCGCTCCAAACCACATTAATCTTGGGTAATAAAGAAATCTGGGCTGCTCTGGTAGAGAAGTTTGATTGATCTACCGGCCTGCTGGAACTCTACTGTACGGCTGGATAGGTTTTTACCATTGTCAGCAATTTCTCCTAACACCTCTTTAGGCACAGATTGGGAAGCGGTAGAAAGATTACTGGTTGCTAAAGCTGAATGATGATTGATATAATCGTGAAAAATTATCACGCCGATCAACAAAACTAAACCTATCCCCACAAAAGTGAGAGGGTGCAAGGGATAAAATTGTTTATTTTCGCGATACATTTTTATTTTTGTTTAAATTAGCAGCAATATTTTTACGGCAAAGCTGCACCCGCGCCCCAGTTTAAGAAGAGATATAACATATCTATTGAGTTGATGATGCCGTCTTGGGTAAAGTCGCCTAAATCAAAGGTTTTAAACCAGTTGCTATATAGTAAACCAAGATCTTCAGTAGAAGTAAGCCCAGACATCTTGCCGATAGTATTATCATGGTAGCCTGGTCTAATTTCCGCGGCTCCTGCTGTCGCGATATCGCCTATCTTAAGACTGTCAAAATTGATATTGATTGTTCCAGTACCATCAGCATCACTGGCTTTAACGGTGGTCTTGGACGCTGCCAGATGGTTTTTGCCCTTGACCCAAACGGTATAGCTGTCGCTAGTTCCGGTGTACAGATAGAATTTAATTCCCTGCAAATCGGCTAACAAATCCGGATTCGTGGCATTGCGGGAATTTTTCCTGTACTCTTCATCAATATTCTTTTCTGCCCCGTTATGTTTAATTATTACCCAAACTTTGTCTTTGGTTTCGTAATCTCTGGCTTGGAAAGGCACCGTCAAAGCAAAGAAGCGCTGCGATACGCTACCAGGGGTTACGAACTCAACATCCGTAGATAGTTCTGCCACCCCAATGGTGGCTTTGATCGTAGTAGCGCCGAGGGTGCTGGACCAGACCTCAAAAACAGCTTTGCCATCAGCGTCGGTAGGCTTTGAATTAGACACCTTAATAAAATCTACTGCATATCCCCGACTGGTGGACAGGGTAACTGTTTTACCATTCAACGGCGTATTAGCATTATTGCGCAAGGTAACGGTCACTGTAGAATAATCGGTGCCATCAGTGGAAGTCGGAACCGGTGTCACCGCCGAGATAGTAGACCGGGTAAGATCCACTTCATCACCACCCAAACCATTTCTAGTAATTTGGACAGACCCGATTAAAGTCTTAGCAGCGTCTATTACTACCGATGCTTGAATATCGGCAACCGCGGTGGTTGCCCCGGAGTCAGTAGTGTAAAGGCTAGTAGCCTCTCCTGAAGCATTGGTAGTGGTTTCTGTCGTGCCGAGACTGCCACCGCCGTTTACGCTAAAAGTGGTGGCTTTGTTTACTTCCGGAACCACGCCGGTATCAGTTGATGGATCAACATGACCGGCAGTAGCTTTAATTTCGGAGGTATCGCTGCCATTGCGAATTAATGGACCCGGCGGATCAGCCGCTATATCCAAGTAATAACCATCGGGAGTAGTTACTAAGAAATCTTTGCCGTTATTTATCGGCATTTCCGCAATTTCGCTACCAGTCACCACTTTAACATCCCACCAACCAAGCTTGGCATCCGCTGGAATATCCCAATGCACCGTCAGATGCTCCCAGCCATTTGGTATAGCCGGGCTAGTTACAATTGGCAAGTCTACTGAACCTCCTTCATTCATTGAAGTGAAGGTAATTTTAGATAGACCGGCTGCAGGACCCGAATAAACAAAATTAGTATTGTCGCCGGTGATGCCAATATCATAGCCGCCTGTGTGCCCTCGGATACCAGTATCAGGATCCAAGCCGGTGAGAATCGGGCCTACCGAACCCGCTGGTTTGACGATGAAGGAAGTGGTTTCGACCTTAGGATCATTCCCTGAAATGGGAGTGGAAGCCATAAAGGTCCAGACTCCTATCGGCGCATCAAT
>CAYGXX010000028.1:0-8401 GCA_964354145.1 uncultured Candidatus Saccharibacteria bacterium | reverse complement strand
AATTGATTCGCCAATGAACTCGGCGCCGCCATTTACTACCACCATGGTGCCATCTTCTAAATAACCTACACCTTGATTACGATCTTTGCCTTCTTGCACTAACTTGATGGTAAGCTCCTCGCCCGGCAACACCACTGGTCGCAAAGCATTATTTAATTCATTGACGTTGAGAACTAAGATGTTTTGGATTTGCGCCACCCGATTTAAATTGTAATCCACCGTCATTAACCGAGCTCGCCGCTTCTTTGCTAAGCGCACCACCTTGGCATCCACATCCAATTCACTAGGAAAATCATCATCAATCACGCTGACGCTGATCCCCTTCTCTCTACGCAACTCTCCCAAAATATCCAAGCCGCGGCGGCCGCGACTCCGCCGGAGTTCGTCTGGCGAATCAGCGATGCTTTGCAATTCACTTAAGACAAAGCGCGGGACCAGCAGGCGCCCAATCAAAAACCCGGTGCGGACAATCTCTAGGATCCGACCATCCACAATCACTGAGGTGTCTACTAAAATATCCTCCGTAGCGGCGGGGGTCATGACATCCCGTTTGGCAATATTAGTTAGAAAAGAGAACAGGTGAGTAAAAAACTTGGTAATGGAGTTGCGCTGATTGTAAAAGTAGGTGGCTACTACGGCAGCACTGAAAACATTAATGAGCAGAGGCAGCCACTGCCCAAACGGATCACGCAATCTTCCCAAGGGCAAGGAGACAAGAGTCCCAATAGAAAGACCTAGGATAATCCCCACGATCACGATGGCAAAATTAGCCGATTTCATCTCAATCGACTTTCTCACAAACACTAAGTAAGCTACCAGTAAAACTAAAACAACGCCCCCAAAAATCTGTCCTAACCACATGGCTGATAAAAATAAATTATAAGATAAATCCCTAATAAATTTCTAAAGAACAAACTTACTTAGCCGCTTTGGTCCTTTGCCCTACCAATACCAGCTTACCTGCTTTGGCTTCTACCTTCACGGTGGCACCTTTCTTGAAAGTACCACTTAAAATGCCTTCTGCCAACTGATCTTCAATCATATTTTGGATTACCCGCCGCACTGGCCGTGCTCCGCTCTCTGGGTCAAAACCCTGATCGGCAATAAACTCCCGGGCTGCTCCCGTCACCGTTAGAGAGATTTTTTGATTAGCCAGCCTCTTCATCAACTGATCCAACTGCAAATCAACAATTTTCTGAATATGCTCCTTATTCAGGGCATGAAAAACAATGATCTTATCAACGCGGTTAAGAAACTCCGGGCGGAAGGTTTTTTTGAGATCATCCATCACCTGCTCGCGCAGATTCTCATAATCTTCGGCAGACCTTTTGCCGCTTTGCCCAAAACCAATCACGGCTTGCCGATTCATGAGACCCGTCCCGACATTGGAGGTAAGAATCACAATCGTATTCTTGAACGAGACGCGGCGACCTTTGGCATCAGTTAAGAAACCGTCTTCCAATATCTGCAATAAAATGTTCATTACATCCGGATGGGCCTTTTCTACTTCATCTAGTAGCACCACTGCATAGGGTTTGCGCCGAATGGCTTCCGTTAAGCGACCGCCTTCTTCATATCCCACATACCCCGCCGGAGCACCAATTAAGCGCGCCACATTATGCTTTTCCATAAACTCGCTCATATCAATACGCACCAGCGCGCTTTTATCTTTGAAAATCTCTTCCGCCAAGGCTTTGGCTAATTCAGTCTTACCTACGCCGGTGGGGCCCAGAAACATAAACGAGCCCATCGGCCGATCGGGATTTCCGATTTGTACGCGGGATCGGCGAATTGCCGAAGCTACGGCTTCCACCGCTTCATCCTGCCCAATAATGCGAGATTTCAGAGCGACCTCCAGGTTAGTCAGAGTTTTTACCTCCTCGCTCGCCAATTCGCCTACAGGGATATTGGTCCACAAAGAGACTACCTGGGCAATCTCCCGAGCAGTAACGGAGGGCCAGCTTGAACGATCACCACTAGCCGATTCCTTTTGGGCAGCTTCAATCTTTTTTTGCAAGCGCAACTCCTGGGCCCGCAGTTTAGCGGCCTTTTCATACTCCTGCCCTTCGACCGCCGCTTCCTTTTCTTTGACAATATTTTCTAATTGGGCTCTTTCCTCCGTAGTCCCCACTTGGGACAGGCCGGCGGCAATGCGCACCGCTGAAGCGGCTTCATCAATTAAATCAATGGCTTTATCCGGCAAAAAACGGTCATTTATATAGCGCACGGAGAGAGCCACCGCCGCCTCAATCGCCTCCACTGGGATAATTACCTTATGATATTCTTCATATTTTTCTTTAATCCCCATCAAAATGCCGATGGTCTCTTGAGGAGTGGGTTCGCTGATTAAAATGGGTTGGAACCGCCGTTCCAAAGCAGCATCTTTTTCAATATGTTTACGGTATTCTTCCAGGGTCGTGGCGCCAATCATCTGCAAATCGCCGCGGGCCAGCGCTGGCTTTAAAATATTGGCGGCATCTAGACTCCCTTCGGCACTCCCCGCCCCCACCAGCGTATGCAATTCATCCACAAACAAAATGACGTCCTTGGCTTTGCTCACCTCTTCAACAATCTGATTAATCCGCTCTTCAAACTCCCCCCGATATTTGGTGCCGGCTACCATTGCCGAGGGGTTAAGCACCATAATGCGTTTCCCGGCAATGTTTTCGGGGGCTTCTTTATTAATAATCTTGATAGCTAAGCCTTCTACAATTGCGGTCTTCCCAATGCCGGGATCGCCGATTAACACCGGATTATTCTTGGTCCGGCGATTTAAAATCTGGATTACCCGCTGGATCTCCTTGTCCCGCCCCACAATGGGGTCCACCTTGCCCGATTTAGCCATCCCGGTCAAATCAATACTGAAAGTATCTAGAATAGGAGTACTGGACTTACTGGCGCCGCCACGCGCCCGGCCAACCCGCGGTTCATCCCCCATGGCCGCCCCCATCATCCGATCTTCAGCGCTGGCTTGAATAGCATCCGCCGCCATCCGGGAAACCTCTACTGGATTCACCCCCAATTCCTGAATGGTTTTATAAGCCTTGCTTTGGTTATCTTGCATCATCGCCAGTAATAAATGTTCTGTACCGATATAAAAACTCCCGTATTGGGCAGCAATCAACACAGCTGTCTCTACCAACCGACGGGCTCCCGGAGTTAAGCCTACTTTAGTGATCGCCTCCTCTTTGCGTGATAGGCCGATGACCATCTCTGCTTTTTCCCAACTAATTCCCAGGCTCCCTAGAATCTCAAAAGCCGTCCCGCTTTTAATGTTTAGCATTGCCAAAAGCAAGTGTTCCGTGCCCAAATGAGCCGACCCTAAATCTCGCGCCACCTTCTGAGCGTTAGTAAGAACTTTCTTGGCGTTGGTGGTAAATTTATCTAAATAGTTGTAGCCGTTCATATTCTATTTATACCACCATTTCAGGCTGGGGTGCTGGTTTCGCCTGCGGTAGCGGTATCTCCCTCCTCAGTAGGAGGAGCTGGCTCTGACTCCATTTCCTTGGCGGCGTCTTCCGCCGGATTCACACTGTTTGTCTCATCGGGTTCAGACACGGCTGGGAGTACAGTTTCAGTGGGTTCTTCAACCGGTTCCAGAGGAATGGGGATAACCTCACTCACCACTTCTGCGGGGATGCCTGCCGATGGCATGCCTTCCTTATCTATTTCAATCTGATAGCCGGTCAATTTACTAGCTAACCTAACATTCTGACCACCCTTACCAATCGCTAAAGATAGTTGATCACTGTCAACTTTAATCTTAGCTGTTTTAGCGGCTTCATTAAGCTCCACTTCCCGGACCTTGGCGGGGGCTAAAGCATTCGTGATGAAAGTTTTGGGATCAGCATCCCATAAGATAATATCAATCTTTTCATCCCCGATCTCCGCCATTACCGCTTGCACCCGCACTCCCCGCCGACCGACTAAGGAACCCACGGGATCAATGGCTTCCTGATGGGAAATTACCGCTACTTTAGAACGCACACCGGCTTCCCGAGCAATCACTTTTAGTTCCACTGTCCCTGCCCCAATCTCAGGCACTTCCATTTCAAACAATCGCTTAATCATGTCCGGATGTGCCCGCGAGAGAATCACTTGCGGGTCCTTGCCGCCAGTCTGGGCTTCCACCACATAAACCTTTAGGCGCTGACCCACATAATACCGGTCAGAGTGCGACTGCTCCGAGGGGAATAAAATTCCGGAGGCTTTGCCGATGTCCACCATAACCACATCGCCTTCAATTCGTTGCACCGTGCCCGCGATTAATTGACCTTCCTTTGATTTATATTCCTGATAGATAACGTCGCGTTCGGCCTCTCGCAATCTTTGCAAGATTACTTGCTTGGCGGTCTGGGCGGCGACCCGGCCATACTCCGCCGGCGGAAAAACCTCTTCTCGGATTTCGCCGTCAATCTGCGCGTCGGGATTAACTTTTTTAGCCTCTTCTAAAGAAATCTCGCGCATGGGTTCTTCCACGGTCTCTACAATCTTGTGTACAATAAACAGCCGCACCTTCTGCGTGTCAGGGTCAATGGTGGCAGCAATAATCTGTTCTTTCTGGCCAAAATCTTTTCGATAGGCAGCGGCAATGGCAGCAGCGACGGTCTCTAAAATCACCTCTTTACTGATGCCTTTTTCCTCGGCGATTTGGTTAATCGCCGACATAAATTGCGAATCCATAGTCTCTCCTTAAGTTTTAAAAAAGTGGGCGCACCCACTTCCAGAATACTCCTATTCTAATATGGCTTTCTTAAGATGTCAACCATAAGATCAAAATGCGTTAGCGATAAAATTAACCTTATAGCGATGGTGCCACCCATTGTACAAAACTTCGATTACTCCGAAGGCTACCGGACCATTATATTTATGGGTAGTTAAATAATATAGGGCAAGTTTTCTTAACTTATTCTGCTTGGCGGGGGTAACTGATTCCGCTGGCCAGCCAAAAGCTATACTGGCGCGAGTTTTGACTTCAATAAAATATAAAACTTCTCTTTGGGTAGCAACTACATCAATTTCACCCAAGGGACATTTATAATTTCTCTCTAAAATAGTAAAACCTCTGGCAGCCAAAAATTTCCCGGCAATCACTTCCCCGGCTTTCCCCAGACTAAGATTTAGCACGGGATCTCTAAATTAGCGCGCGAGGAGATGTCTTGTTTAATAGGCTGGTAACTCTTGCGGTGCCACTCACAGGTGCCGTGTTCCTTGATCTTCAACTGATGAAAAACCGTGCCGTAACCCTTATTAATATGAAAATTATATTGCGGTACTAGTTCATGAATCTCCACCATCATCCGATCCCGCGCCACTTTAGCAACAATCGAAGCGGCAGCAATGGATACAGATTTCCGGTCGCCATCAATAACCCCTTGGGAGGGAGCTTCTGCAAACCCTACCTTGAAGCCATCTACTAAGACGTATTGGGGTTGAATAGATAAATTACCGATCGCTCGCCGCATCGCGAGGTAGGTAGCTTTGCCAATACCCAAGTCATCGATCTCGGTAGTTTCCGCGATGCCAATACCAATATCCACCGCTAGCTCATAAATCTTCTGCAACAAAAATTCCCGCTGCAGCGCTGATAGCAGTTTAGAATCATTAATGCCGTAATAGCGCTTTAAAAAAGGCAGCACTACTGCCGCTGCCACTACCGGACCAGCCCAAGCCCCCCGACCTGCTTCATCCACTCCCGCAATCGCCAAAAAACCCTCCTGTTGGAGTGCTTTCTCGATTTTAAGATTGGGAATCCTGCTTTTTTTCGCCAACGTTTTCCTCCCCCTCTACTGTATCACTTTTTTTGAGGGGAGCTTCGGTCGCGTCAGCGACTTTAGTTTCGGTTTCTTCTTTCTCCTTGGCGGCCTGGACAGCCTCGGCCAGCATCTCTTCAGTAGGACCAGCAGCTTCCTCAACTTGAGCCACTAACTCCCAAACATCCTGGTCGATCTTTTTTTCCTTCATCTTCAAGGACTTACCAGACAGCTTCCGCAAATAATACAATTTAGCCCGGTGAACCTCGGAACCTTTCTTAAATTCAATTTTAACAATGTTGGGAGACTGCAATGGATAGGTCCTTTCCACACCCACTCCATAAGTAATCTTACGCACAGTAAAAGTAGCGTTGGGACCGGTTTTGCCATGAGTTTTAATCACAATGCCTTCAAAGACCTGAACTCTTTCCTTGCCACCCTCTTTGACTTTCTGATGCACCCGAACAATATCCCCCGGATGAACTTCGGGGAGGTCCTTATTCTTAGCTGCTTGTTTTAGCATCCCTGCCATAGTAAATTACCTTAATCTCCCGCTATGGTAGCAGAAAAACCTCTGCGAGGCAAGTGAGGCAATCCCGACAACCGGCATAAAAAAGGGGGCGGTACGATACGCCGCCCCTGACCCTCTGGCCAGTCAATCTGGCTCTATCCAGTGAGGACAGTCTCGACAGCATTGCGGAACTGGGATACTACCCTAGTCCGGCGCACTGCCACGCTGGCAGGAACATCAATCAGATCGTCAATGCGATCGACAATCCGGTCGATGACAACCTTGTCCCAGTCTCTTTCCCCGAGTCTTTTTTTTACCTCAATGGTAATTTCGGGCAATTCCCCCTCATGGGAGATAAAATGCCCGGTCAGGGCCGCATGTAATCCCGTCCTCACCTCCCTCAGAGAAAGCTCAGTGCCATCAACGGCAACTAGTTTTAGCTGCTGGTCGGGTTGAGACAAGATGTCTCCTCCTTGGAGAGTGATGAAAAAATGTGCAGGTGGTTCGTTGCCACCGAACAGCCTTAAATTAGCAAATAAATCATTTCTGGTAAAGTAAATCCCGCCCTATTTACTAGCGACGGGATTTATATCAAGTTGATGAGCATCTGAGCAAACTTCGCTCAGGTCATAGTCGAAAGAACCTAACTCCCAGTCAGCCGTGATACTGAACAAGGAGATGCCCGATTCGGTCTCCAAGTACAGCGCATAGCTATCTTGTTGGTCTAAGAAAGCAGAATGAATCGGCAGTGGATCAACAAGACTAGCTTTAAAACTCCATTTATCCCAAGAGAAGGATTCTTCCTCTGCACCACTCTGCAATTCTAATGAGATGTCGGATTGCAGAAGATTAGATATCACCGCAAACTTTTGCCGGGAGCTATCACCACTAACCGCCACCACCCCGCTAATGGCTCCGCGGGCCAAAAAGACCGAGAAGCAATTGCGGGCAACGATATCCACGCCCGACAAATCTTTGTCGCGGGCTCGCGGGCTAACCACATATAAATTGGTTAGCCCATCGGCGGATCGGCTAATAAAGTAGATTCGCCCAACCCATCCCTTAGTGACCCAGATCGGTGGGCAAAGCAGATCGGTCTTCCGGACGACACATTGTGGTTGTTTATCAGCTAACCGTACAATGCACAACCCCTCTGTGCCTTGGTAGGCTAACCATTCCCCGTTAGGCGAAAAGTCAGCATCCCGTCCGGTTGTTACCGTAGTGATATCCGAGCCGACCAAATGACCAATATGATTAGTGTCCTGGTCCAAGAAAGTGAGAACCATCGACTTGCCATCTGGAGAAAACCTGGGATAAGCACAGGATCCTCCCGAATCAATCCGACCGACCTCTTGCCAATCCGCATCACTCAAAACTAAACTGCCGTTTTGGATATAAGCGAATTTGGCTTTGGTCAACAGGTCAGGAATGTCAATCTTGATATCCGGCAAAGCTGGGATATTTTCCTCTTCAGGAAATTCCGGAGACAGCTGGAGCACTTGATCAATCCACTCCAAAGTGGCTCGATCTAAATCCAACTCCAACCTCCCCGTCAGAAGATCGTAATGGTCATAGCCCGCCCAGATCCGGGAATCAGCTTCGATTCCAACCCCAGTAGCGGATGACACCGGAACGATCCCATCGCTTTGCCGATCCGTGGCTGTCTGCCCTCGCCAAGCACACTGCGAGATAACCAGAGCACCGGCCTCTGCAAACCGCCGATTGCTGGTTTGCATCCTATCTCCCTCTGTAACCCAATCGCCGATGCTATCCAGGAAATTTACGGTGAGCTCGGCCGGCGAACAAGGATCGATCCGACCGGCGTACAAAACTAATTTACTCTGAGCTTTCCCGGTTTCAGAATGATCCTGCTCTAAGCCCGCAACCTCCTGGGCGAATCGATCCAGAAGATTAATTAGTTTATTAGAGACATAGCCCACCGAGGCAATCCGGCGCACGGCGGCATCCCGCAGTAGCTTATCCGCCAGGGGGGTGCCTAAGATAGGAGCGCCTAACAATACTCCCCCTTTAATGAGGTGGTAATCTTGATCAAGCAACCAACATACCAGTCCACCCTGACTATAACCAATCACGGCAATCTGTTTGCCGTGAAGGTCAGGATGATTCTGAATCTTGG
>CAYGXX010000027.1:0-9474 GCA_964354145.1 uncultured Candidatus Saccharibacteria bacterium | reverse complement strand
CATCTCTTTTATTTATGCGGATGGATTATCGATCTTATACCGTTCTTGGATGAACATCGCTACTCCCCGGATCCAATTTGACATTAAACCCGAGAATAGTATTATCCCCGCTAACGGGATTAATCAGATTTATATTGACGTTCGACTCAAAAACACTCAAGGTCAGTTGTTAGATGGCACTGATATTGCTGTAACTACCCTCAGCGGACAAGCTGACATCACCAAACCCACTGCCGTCCCCGCAGACGTTTCTAAACGTATTCTCCTCCGCGCCCCCAGTCAGCCTCAACTCATTGCTTTGGCGTTTACCTATAAACACCTGACTAAAAATATAGCTATCGAGGCTTTTGACCCTACCCCTCCCACTGCCCCGACTGTAACAGTTCCGACTAACAATGCCATATTCAACACCGCCACCCCGATCATCTCCGGACGGGCGCCGGTTGACACTAAAGTAGAAATTTACATTGACGCCGGGTTAAACAGTACTTTAGAAGTAGATAAGAGTGGCAGCTTCTCCGGTAACCTACAGCAGGCCATTAAACGAGGTAAACACAAAATTACCGCCACTGCTATTAATAAATATGGGATTCGTAGCTCAGCGAGCCCGGCGATCAATATTGATATCCAAACCCCCGAGCCAGAGATAGATCTAAGCAACCTTCGCATTAAACCTAACCCGGTCAAAGCCGGAGATACCTTCCGCTTTTTCATACCGGTTTCGTCAGACACCAAGACTGTCGATCTGCTGCTGAACAATAGTCGGTATCCTCTGCAAGATGCCAACCAATCTAGCGTTTTCAGCGGCATTATCCCCGCCCCTAAAAACCCCGGTTTATACCGATTATCTCTTATTATCACCACCGATACTGGGGAAAGCATACTGGCAGAAAAAGTGGCTTCCATACAGGTAAATTGACATTTTCCCTCGTTGACAAATAATACCCCTTGTGTTAGGATAGCTCTTGGTTGTAGAAGGCTTCCTGATAGGCTTTTTAAATCTAAGATCATATACGGGCGAGGCAAAGACCCTCGCTAGTTCTGGCCTATTCTTAAACCGTGAGGACACCTATTAATATTTCGGGACAACCCCCTTTTCGCCCTTCTCGGCTCCATCGCGGAAGGGGCACAAAAATTAATCTCTCGCCAGCCGCCGACTTGCTGCAACAGCTCGGACATCGGAAACGTGGACTAAAAACCATTAAGCTTAGTAAAGGATCTGGTGGCAAACAAGCGTTGAGCTTACAACAGATGACCCGTCACCTGGCGGTTTACAATACCCGCTGGTGGATCATTGGTCTAGCGGCCATTGTCATTATTTCTGGATTGAGGGTCTATCCTCAATCAGACACTGGCGGACCCGCCACTGGCACAGGTGGACGTTATCGAACCATCGCCCAATTAGCATCCATCGCCGGCATTGAGGAGTTCGGCAACCCTCTCAATGCAGAGGAATATAGTGTACCCCTAGACACTACCGGTGATTATTTCTTTAAGACAGGCGGAACTGACACCATTATCAGCCGGAGCTCCCGCAAGGAAACAATCAAATATACTGTGCGTTCAGGTGAATCGCTCAATACATTGGCAGCCGATTTCGGTTTGACTGCCCTAACTATCAAATACGCTAATAATCTTTCCAGTAATACCCTGAAGACCGGGCAGGAACTGCGCATCCCTCCAGTTGACGGCTTATATGTGACGGTCAAGAAAAATGATACCCTAAGCAGTCTCGCCTCTCGCTACAAAGTGAAGGTTGATGACATCGAAAAATATAACGGCCTGACTGCCGAAGAAACTATCCATGCCGGAGATGAACTATTAATCCCTGGGGCAGTTATCCCGAAGACTCAAGTATCACCCTCCGCCGGAGTTAATGTCCCTGCCTATAACCCAATACCGTATACGGGTAAGTTCATTTGGCCCACCGAAAGCCCAACCCACTTTATTAGTCAAAAGCCTCGCCGAGGGCACATGGCGTTAGATCTTAACCGACTAAATGGCTGGGGAATTTATGCCAGTGCGGCTGGGGTAGTTCAAACTAAGACCGGATACAACGGTGGTTACGGCAATCTGATCGCCATTAATCATGGCAGTGGCTGGTCCACTTATTATGGACATCTAGCTCAATTTAAAGTCAATAATGGTGATTATGTTCAACAAGGGCAGCTGATCGCCATTATGGGGAGTACGGGGCGTTCCACTGGCCCTCATCTTCACTTCGAAATCCGCCACAGCGGTTCCCTAATGAATCCATTAGATTATCTACCCCGTTAGAGGTAGGTCATCTCAGATAGCCGAGAAGCTCTAACCGGGGACCGCCCCGTTAATAGGCCTGCTTTTTTACCGCCCTCCGGAGTCGAGTGTTAGCCATTTGGAAAATCGCCGTCGCGGGGCCGTTGTTTGACTCTGCTGTATAGCAGAGGAGTTCGGCCCATTAGCGGTAAGGCGATTTTACATTATGGGTAGCTCGACGGAGGTCGGGCGGCCGGTTTGGGGCCACCCGTTTGCCGGGACAAATGGGTGGCGAAAAAGATATTTAGTTTTATTTCTGGATTCCCGATCAAGTCGGGAATGACGAGTCGAGTTATGTCGTACAATATAAATATGAACGCTACCGAAACTCATATCGACGATTTTCTGGACTATTTAGAGATCGAGAAAAACCGTAGCCCTAAGACCATTGAAAACTACGCCCATTATCTGGGCAGATTTGCTGAATTTGCCACTCGCAACGGTACTAAAAGATTTTCCCCTACCCTCATTACTCTGCCCTTAGTTCGCAAATACCGGCTATATTTAAATCACACTAAAGACAGTACGGGTAAACCCCTAAAATTAATCACCCAAAATTACCACATCATCGCTCTGCGGGCTTTTTTGAAGTTTTTAGCTAAGCAAGATGTTAAATCCTTGCCGGCCGAAAAAATAGAGCTCGCCAAAACCAGCGAACGCCAGATTGACTTTCTTTCATTAGATGAATTAAACAGCATTTTTGAATCTGTGCCCCAGGACGATAAATTGGAATCCCTCCGCGACTTAACCATTTTAACTGTCTTATTTTCTACCGGTCTGCGGGTGTCGGAATTAACTAATCTCACTCGTAAACACATCGACCTCAAACGCGGAGAATTTATGGTCCGCGGCAAGGGCGATAAGCCCCGCGTAGTCTTTCTATCCCCCGAAGCGATTGGTCTAGTGAAACAATATTTTAACCGCCGTACCGACAACGCTGAAGCCGCTTTCATTTCCTACGCTGGGGCAACTCCGCACGAACCTTTAACCCCTCGCAGTATTCAACGCATCGTCCAAAAACATGCCGTCGCCGCTGGAATAGTCAAAAAAGTAACTCCCCATGTCCTTAGGCACAGCTTCGCAACAGATTTACTAATAAATGGAGCGGACATTCGCTCGGTGCAAGCTATGCTCGGCCATTCATCTATCACTACTACGCAAATCTACACCCACCTCACTAATCCCCAACTTAAAGAAGTGCATCGAAACTTTCACAACAAATACAAAAAAGTAAAAGGCTAAAAGAGGCTTGCCCCGCACCAACATACCGTTGAAATTGCGGCTTAGCAATTTCCGGTTTGTTTGGTACTGGGGTGCATCGCGCTTTCCACAACCGCCGGCAGAAAATCAGGCTCTAACTTTTTTAAAAACCGGTTATTGGATCTTGTCTGCCGGCAGAACAGTTTGATTTTAGTGTCCCCCAAAGAGATTTTGGGAGGGGTTTTGGAGCTGTTCTAAACATCACGATTCATTATAGAACTTGGAAGGATAAAATAAAAAAGCCCCTTGAATAATCAAGGGGCATGGAAATGTCATTTAAAAAAGGTATATTCATTCTGGCAGGTACGTTGGCTATTCGACAAATCGCGCGATGAAGATATCCCCATGACCAGCGGAAGTCAAGACTGTCTGGTTCGGCTCTCCGGGTCCGAATGTAGCATAGCCATATGTAGCCGATCCATTGTAATATCCTGTTGCCACCGCCGAATCATCCGAAAGCGTCGTGATTCCCATGCCGCTATCATTTTCGTAAGCTCCGGCGCGTTTCGCCCAGGCGAGGGTACCGTCCGGGTTGTAACGGGCGATGAAGATATCGCAATCCCAGACGCTGTCCCCAATACAGCTTAGGACTGTTTGGTTCGGCTCACCCGGCCCGAATGTAGCCGACACATTGAAAATTCCTGTCACGACCACCGAATCGTCTGAGAGTGCTGTGATTCCATTACCGCAATCACGGGTATAATCTCCTCCAGCGCGTTTCGCCCAGGCAAGAGTGCCGTCGGGGTTGTAATGTGCAACAAAGATATCTTGCCAGCCAGCGGAAGCCAGGACTGTTTGGTTGGGTTCGCCCGATCCGAATGTGGCCGGCCCTTCAAAGAATCCTGTCACGACCGTCGAATTGTCTGAAAGCGTCGTGATGCTACAGCACCCATCACCGCCGGAAGATACTCCTCCAGCGCGTTTCGCCCAGGCAAGAGTGCCGTCGGGGTTATAACGTGCGATGAAGATATCGTTACCTCCAACGGAAGTCAGGACTGTTTGGTTGGGTTCGCCAGTTCCGAATCTGGCCGGTCCATTGAACTCGCCTGTCACGACCGTCGAATTGTCTGAAAGCGTCGTGATTCCCCTGCCCCAAGCAGCACCATTTCCATATGTTCCTCCGGCTTGTTTTGCCCAGACTAGTGTGCCGTTCGGGTTGTACCGAGCGACGAAGATATCAGAATGACTAGTGAGAGTCAGGATCGTTTGGTTCGGCTCCCCCGATCCGAATGTAGCCGAGGCATAGAACTGTCCTGTTACGACTATTGAATTGTCTGAAAGCGTCGTGATTCCATTACCCTCATCATAAGATGTTCCTCCGGCGCGTTTCACCCAGGCAAGGGTGCCGTCGGGGTTGTAACGCGCGATGAAGATATCGCAATCCCAAAGTCCACCTCCAGTACAAGACAGGATTGTCTGGTTCGGCTCACCCGGTCCGAATGTGACTGATTCATAAAACCATCCTGTCACGACTGTCGAATCATCCGAAAGCGTTGTGATCCCATAGCAGTAGTTACGATTACTAGAAGGTGTTCCTTCGGCGCCTTTCGCCCAGGCGAGGGTACCGTCCGGGTTGTAACGCGCGATGAAGACATTATTGGAATAACCAGCGGAAGTCAGGACTGTCTGGTTCGGTTCTCCCGGTCCGAATGTGGCTGGCCCATAAAACCCTCCTGTCACGACTGTCGAATTGTCCGAAAGCGTTGTGATTCCATAGCCCTCATCAAAAGAAGTTCCTCCAGCGCGTTTGGCCCAAATAAGCTCCCCATTCTCCGGGTTGCTCTGCACTGTATGGTTGAAATACATGGCCCAATTGTTGCCTGGGAAGCTTATGCCTTCACCCCAAGCTGTCTCCTCCTGAACCACTTGACCGTTTTCGTCCAGCTTCCAAACCTCCGCATCGGCTGCAACATAAAGCAGCGTGCCTCTAGACCAAACCAGGCCGATCTCGCTGTCGATGTTATAGGCGAATTGCCCGACTTTCGGGTTCCCCGTCTTGGTTTGGGGGATGCCTTCCAGGGAATCAGATACAGCAATATGGGTTTCGACCAAAACCCAAGGGGCCTGGGTGACATACTCTACGTAGAGGAACTGGTCATCGTTTGCGACAATGACCTCGCCGATAGTGGTACTTTGACCAGCAATGAGAGGTACTACAGTTGCCTCACCGCAATACACCGAAGGGAGATAAGAGATATCTCTTACCGTATCCGATTCGGACATTATGGTAGGCGTCACAGGGGTGACCGCACTGTCTCTACTGGCGCATGAAACTATGCCCAGCAAAAGCATGGCGATCATCAGAGAAGAAAGTATCTGTCGCATCTTGGCGACCTCCTTAGATTAAATTTTCAAGGTGCCTTCCTGCACCGATTTATTTCAAGCCACTGTTGGCTGTTATAGGGTGCAATCAAGTCAGCTATATTATGACACGCTGGAGGGTTTGTCAACGGCCGAGATCAGCTCATCCGTTTTTCATCGGCTGGCTATCCCTGTCCCCCGCCGAATACTTGTTTAACATTATCTTATCCATACTCAATACTTATAATTATATTACCCTATGCACCAAATCTAACTCGGTTAGCCAATGCATAATATGGGTTACGATTTTGATAGAATAAAACTATGGCAAAACAATGGCGCATCATTAAGTGGTTGCGGGATTGGTGGTTAAGCACAGATTTGATTGATAAACTCCTTTTTCTGGTACTTCTTGTAATGGTTAGCCGCCCATTAACAGACCCTGATTTTGGTTGGCAACTGCGTTCTGGTCTTGATTTACTGCGCACGCTCCATATTCCTAAATTTGATCCTTATGCTTACACTATGCCCAATTACCCTTGGGTGAATCACGAATGGCTTAGTGAAGGAATACTGGCCTTTATTTATCAGTATCTGGGGGCGGAGGCGCTGGCCTTGATTTTTGCGCTAATCATTATTGGAGCATTTTGGTTAGCTGTCTCTCGTGTAAACGCTGATTATAAATCTAAATTCATAGCCACGGCATTGGCTATATTAGCCGCCATGGCACGGTGGGGCGTACGGATGCAAATGCTCACCATACTAGGGGTAGCTCTGGTGCTCTGGTCATTTTACCGGTATCGCAAGGGAGAGATTAAAAGTCTCTGGTGGTATGTCCCCATATTCGGGCTATGGGCCAATCTGCACGGCGGATTTTTGATGGGGCTGGGCATCCTAGTATTAATTTTTATAGTGGAGGAAGTTAAGTGGTGGCTCCATACTAATTACCCTCGCATAGCAAAGCATTGGAAAGATCCTGAGCCGACCCTGCAATTAAACCAATTAAAACACCTATTTTGGGTAGGACTTGCATCTGGTGCTATAACCTTGGTTAATCCCTATGGTTGGAAACTCTACCAAGAGTTCTATGCAGTGTTTACTAACTCTTTTGCCCTAAAACATATTGTGGAGTGGCAACCCCTCCCCCTTTTCGATGCCTCGGGGCAATGGTTCCTGCCCTATCTGATCCTATTAGCGTTAGTTTTAATATTTACTTATCGCAAGATCGAGCCAACGCGGTTGGTTATTGCTCTGGTATTACTAGTGCTAGCATTTATATCCCGGCGCAATTTGCCCTTCTTTCTACTTATGAGCGTCGGGTTCTTAGCAGAGGCTATCAATCACCAGGTCGTGCTAATAACCAACTATTTAATGCGCTACCGTTGGCTGGTGGTTCTGATTGTAGGGATGGTTAGTTATTTTATTATATCCAATTTAATCTGGCTCACGAAAGACGCTGGAAATTTAACTATCATATCCGCTCTGAAGGGTTACCCCTTGCAGGCAGTCCAGTGGGCTAAAGCGCACCCCGATCAGCTTGGCTCCCATATGTACAATCCCTATGATTGGGGAGGATTCTTGGTTTGGCAGTTTCCGGAACAAAAAGTTTTTATTGATGGCAGAATGTCTTGTTGGCGGATAGGCAACAGATTTGTCTTTCGAGATTCGATGTCTATCATGTTCGCGGGTGCTGGAGCTCTCCAAGGGATGCAAGATAGATATGGTGTTGACTGGGTACTAACTCATTCCAATCTGCCACTGGCACAAGCCCTGTCTAATCAACCGGATTGGCAGTTGATATACAGCGATCCCATAGCAGTGATCTATCGGAAAAAGTAGATTTCCGGAAAAATACATGGTTTTTTAGGAGGAACTATAGTCACTTTGCCATTGTAGCTGTTGGCAGGGGAAGGGAAGTATAGTCTCTTCAACGGCTCGCCGCGGATGAGCCGTTGGGCTTCTGAGCCCTAAACCAGCCCTTGGAGTCCGAGCGTTAATGAGCCAATAAAATTACTGCTGGCGGAGCTAACTGTCCGAAATCCCTTTAGGGATGAGTTTAGCAGAGCCGAAAGGTAATTTTATTAGGCGAATAGCGAGGATGACGGGCTGGGACTTTTGGCTACTTTTCTAGAAAAGTAGCAAGAATTAAGGTCGCTTTCCAAAGCGGCCAGATCCCTCGACGAGCTCGGGATGACACAAGAGATTAGATTCCGGATCAAGTCCGGAATGACGGCTGGGGAAATCCTGAATCCCCTCCTTCGCCCAGGCTACGGAGGGCTAACACAAGTTCAGGATGACGGTCGAAAAGCTAGGATGACCCTCCTTCGCATAAAGCTACGGAGGGCTGGCGCAATCCATTAAAACTCTAATACTTCTTCTAAGAACTCTTTGGAGCGCAGATTTTTCTCTAACATATATTCCAAGAAATCGGCACTGATTTTAGCTACTTGCAGGATAATTTCGGGCAAATTTTTATAGTGATAGAAATGCTTCAAAGGCGCATTAACCATCGTACACAACACTTCCGCAGTAGGCTGATCTAAAATTATGGCAGTAGGATCACTAAATAGGTGATCATTATCCACTAACCCGCCCAGCATAATACTGAAACCAAATCGTTGAGTAGGGTCAATTAGTTTTTCGCAGACAATACACTTTCCCAACTCTGGCTTAAATCCCAGAGCTGACAAGATATTAAGTTCAAAAAAACTCTTAATAAAATCTAAAGGCAGTCTAGCGGAACTAATTTCCTTGAATACTGAGTAAACTAATTCAAATATCTGATCGGCCTCCTGAGTCTCTTCTATTAATCGATCAATGATCTCAGCCACATAATAAGCTAAACCAATTTTGCGCAAATTCAGGCTAATCTGCCGGAAAGTCTCAATGGTCGAAGCCCCGGTAATGACATCCAGGTTTCTCCCCTCAGCCAAGAGGTACTCATTATAACGAAAAAGTTCCAAAAAACCACCCAGTTTGGCCTGGGGGCGGCGCATTCCCTTGGCAATTGCCCGGATTTTACCGCGTTCGGCCGTCAGAATCGTCAGGATCTTATCAGCCTCTCCCAAATTAATTCTCTTGATAATAATCCCCTTTGTTTTGACAACCGCCATGTCCTCATTTTACCAGAAAACCATAGGTGATTGCCAAAACAGCTCAGAATTGTTACTTTACTCTATGTAGATAGATAAATTAGCATTTTTTGAACATCTGATTTGAGGGTGCCAGCCATCGCATATACCTTTGAAATTGTAGGCGCATAGCTTCCTCCGTCGTTCAATCTCATTGCAAATAGGTCATTAGCCTCTTGCAATATAGATTTCACTATGGAGGACAGGCAGTTGGTTAGAGCGCAGTCCTGACCTGCCCGCCCGCTTCGCCAAAGCTTTAGCGAGGCGAGCCGTACAAACTGAAAATTTGGGTGAGTAGTTCAGTGGTAGAACGCTGTCCTGATAAGACAGAAGTCGGAGGTTCAATCCCTCCCTCACCCACCAGGCTTCGCTTTCCAAGCTTCGCCTGGCTCCGCCAGTATTCATTAATAAAAAGCGAAGACTGCCCTGCGTAGCGCTATCTATATCGGGATCCTCCTTCGCTTCTTGTGAGCTACGGACGGACAAG
>CAYGXX010000026.1:0-10281 GCA_964354145.1 uncultured Candidatus Saccharibacteria bacterium | reverse complement strand
CCTTTTCTCAAGGTCAAGGTTCGAGTGCCTATACTAACAGACTCATGGGATTAAGTCAAGTCAAGTCTATCTAACTAATTGATAATTTTAACTTCTGGCTGCAAATCGACACTAGTCTTGGCCCTGACCTTTCGCTGCACCAGCCCGGATAATTTAACGATATCAGCAGCTGTCGCGTGATGATAATTGACTAAAAAATTAGCGTGCTTGTTAGACATCTTAGCGCCTCCTACCGCCGTGCCTTTCACCCCTGCCAATTCAATAAACTTCCACGCTGGCTCGGAGCGGCTAGGATTTTTGAACCAACTACCGCAAGAAGGCGCCTGAGGATGTTTATCTCTGCGCAATTGTTTTTCCTCGGCGATCTCTCTTAACGCTTGTTTTCTATTGACCTTCTCCAATCTGAAAGTGGCACCCAATACTACTAACTCTGGGCGTTCTTTCAATTTAGAGTGACGGTAAGCAAACCCCAATTCGCCCGGCTTCATATTGGTAATTTTCCCAGTTTTAACATTAAAAACCTCCACTGATTTCAACACATCTTTAATCTCCTTGCCATAGCAGCCAGCGTTTCCTACGATTGCTCCGCCAACGCTCCCGGGAATATTCGCCAGAAAATTAAACCCCCCGAAATTTTGTTTTAATAAGCGGCGCACCAGATCACCCAACATTGCCCCCGCCTCCACCTCCGCAAATTTTTTCCCTGAACCAATTTTGATGCGATCGCATAAATATCTGACTACTAATCCCCGCCAACCTTTATCCGGAAACACAACATTACTACCACCAGCTAAAACAAAATATCTGATGCCCAACTTATACGCTAATTGCAAAACTTCCACCAATTCTGATTTGGTTTTGGCTTCCACAAATAAATCCGCCGGTCCGCCTACTTTCATAGTGCAAAACCGCGACAATTTTACCTTGCGTTTTATCGGGATGGAACAACCATCCAAAAACTGCGAATATTTCTTATTCAAATCGGACTACCCAATAAATAAGTACTATCCCCCCGATCAAAATAATAAGCTGACACAATCGCAACAATAGTTCCTTGCCACCTTTAAGCTCAGCAAACAAATCCGTAAGCGCAATATACAGCAGCCCGCCTGCCGCTACGGCCACTGCGTAAGGCACTAGCGCCTCCAGTGAGTTCAAAGCATAGTAAGCCACTAACCCGCCCATCACGGCAGTTAGGGCAGAAATAAAATTAAAATAAAGCGCTTTGGTTCTAGAAAATCCGCTGTGCAACAAGACGCCAAAATCCCCTAATTCTTGCGGAATTTCATGAAACAGCACCGCCGCAGTAGTTGCTAAACCAATTGATAAGCCAGACATAAATGCTGAAGCGATGATCACACCGTCCAAAAAATTATGCAAACCATCCCCGACCAACACCGAGTAGCCCATCACTTTTTTGGATTTCTTCCCGCACTCCCCACAATCAGGCCGATGTTCATGATGCCAATGGAGCACTTGTTCTAACAGCAAAAATAGCAGGATGCCTACTACCACTCCGACTAAAGCACGCTGACCAATTTGTTCCAGACTTTCTGGAATCAAGTCAAACCAGGCAGCAGATAATAATGTCCCTGCCGCAAACGCCACCAACCAAGGCACAATCTTGTCGACTAATTTCTGATTAACCCAGAAAAATACTACCCCAATCAGGGAAATTAAACTGACGACTAAAACTGCGCTGATAATATATCCTAAAACCGGCATGGTGTGGATTTAATTTACTTTACTGGACAGTTAGGTCAAAACACTTATGCCCCGCGGGATGCGCGAATGAATTAGCGCCAACAAATTTCGGTGTTCCGGTCAGATCAGTAACAGTAGAGGTCTCTTTAGTATTATCGGTAGTGAAGGTGGCACACAACTCGTAACTTTTTACTCCCAAAACCTTATATTCAAACTGCTCTTTGGTAACCGGATCGATTAAGCCATCTGTTTCAATGAATATGCGAGCATCGCTTACTAATTGCTGCAAAGTAGCAGGCAAGGCCTGATGACCAGCTAACTTATTGCCGTAATATTCTTGAAGAGCACCACTGATCGCTGTCAATCGCTGAACTCGGGTATCGTCCAACCGTTTTTGCCGAATAACTGATGGGTTATCAATGATAAAGAATGTCCAAATTACCCCAGCAGCTATCATCGCGATTACTGCCCATTCAAAAATCTTAAAACCAGCACTCACCTGTTTTGCTGTGCCATCAAAGAAACGCAAATGCCACCATTGGTACCAGAGAACAGTAAATGCAATTACCAGCGTAATCAGAGTATGTAAAGCAAATCTCAGGGCCAAATTGCCACTCAGGTAAAAGAGCAACAGAGCAACCAACTGCCAAATAATAACTAGGATGACTACCACTAAAGTAATATAGAGAAGCCACCGACGCACTCCGGTATCGTGAATTATTTTGCCTTGACCAAGCATTTTATTCGCCAGGTAATTGACATACAGGAAAATCGGAAAGGCAATGATCACGGCGGCTAAGAACCCGACTAAGCTACTACTAGTTAAGAAACCAGTCCGGTCTAAGGCATCCGGCACATAGTGGTTAATTATCCCCTTCAGAAGGAAATTCATCGCCACGCTGGAAACCAGCAATGTAGCGTAACTCAATAAATACATAAACCCATCTCGCGCAAAGTTATACGTCTTCTCCATATGATAAAAAGGTTAAAAATACTGCCTCTATTATATCCTAAAACTACCGCCAGGAGCATTCCACCAGGGAAGCGATAGTTTATAGAAATCCGAAAGAAACGATGGGTTCGCCGGGAAGCGCCACAGAAGAATCCGAAAGACCCAGCACAATCCCGTCGCGATCGGCCGACAAGGTTTGCTCCAATTTGCCAAACACATTATAGATTTTGGCAATCGGCTGGTCCTTTTTCACTAATTGACCTGGTTTAACTTTGAATCGAATAATGCCGGAGCTGGAACTCACCGGCTGGTGAGAATAATGTAAAATCTTGCCCTGCAAATCAGCTGGAACAGCATAATCCATTCTTTGGATGGAAGGGTTAACCATATCTAGCTTCTCCAAAATATTCCAGATAGCTTTAACACCTTCTTCCAGATTTTTTTCATTCACGACATAAGCCTCACCCAATTCCAAAGTGATGGCAGGGATGTTCTTCGTAAGCAAACTACCAGACAAGCTTCGTTTTAAGTCGTCCTTGTCATCGGGATCTTCCTGTTCGTTAATAACCACCAGCCCAGTCTGCTCAGCAAAAGTTTTAACTTTTTCGTAGGCTTCTTTGTGCTCAGCGCCCGGATAGGGATCAATCAAAGTGTAAGGAATGGATTGGGTCCAATCGTTATGCAGATCCAAAACTAAGGTGGGTTGGGTGGCAATAATAGTAGCAAAGATCTTGTCGGCAATCCGCTCTGCCAAAGAGCCTTTGGGATTTCCGGGGAAAGACCGATTAAGATCTTCTTCATTCACCCCAATATTTCGAGACATCATCTCAAAGCCCATCGGGTTAGCTAAAGGAAAAGCATGGACTGCCCCCCGGATGAGCGGCTCTTTTTTGAGGCGCTTAAATAATTCCTGGATGATAGCAATGCCACCAACTTCTTCGCCATGCAGGCAGCCCACCAACCACAAGACCGGCCCCTCGTTTTGGCTTTTGGCTTCCATCACTGCCAATCTGCGGGTCGATAAATCTGAGCCCGTTAATACATTAATAAACGAGTAGCGAATTTTTTGGCCAGTCAAATTGTATTTATCTAAGGCGCTCATAGCATTACTAATTAATATCAACTGAAATTAATCAGTTGTTTAACCCCCATTTGTATTAAAACTTATCCTTTGTCATCAAAAACCTCTTCTCTGTCATGCTGAATTTACGTGTCCTGCGTATGCTGGGATTTCAGCATCTCCAGTGGAGAGATCCTGAAACGAGTTCAGGATGACGATTGAATTCGATGTTCAAACTGCCCTTAATTTACACCTTTTTACTCCTTATGTCAAGAAATTAGCTCTGGTAAACAATAATTCAATTACATGATAAATTTGCCTAACCTGCACCTTGCACAGAAAAAGGAGAACATCCATGGTCATCAAAGTGACATTAAACGCCATATGCATGGCTTGCTTGGTTGCATCCATGCTCCCTCTCGGATCCTTACTCCTGCTGCTCCCATCAGACCTCAAGCCTGCACTATTCTGTGTGGTGCTGCTGGTCTTTGGTGGAATTGTTTCATTATCGGCCTCCTTCTTCGTCCCCACCAGAACCCAGGACGGGAAGATCGGCAGTTAAAGAACAGGCACAACCTCCCAATGAAAAAGCCGCCTCTCGGCGGTTTTTCTATACCCGTGAATTAACCTAGTGATTAGATTTTATTTTTCAATTTTCTCAACCAAGCATAAACTGGCCACATCAATAATGATACCCAACTCCAAAACCCTAAGAAGGCTAATACCATAAACAATATCTGAGCTACTTGATATCCTCTTTGAGGCAAGCCTACATCAGCGACTCCCGCTGCGAGAGATACGGGCAGGACGGGCTGTTGCAAGATATTTTTAGTATCTTGGTAAGCCACCCATAGCAACCCAGCCGGAGAGGTATTGATAGTGGTTGATTCATTGCGGGAATTGGACGGCTGCCAAGATGGTACCATCATTGGATTATCATCGACTGCAATTAAAGACGAACTATCACCCATTACGCCCTTAACCTGTTTGGCTATATTAATAGGATTCAAACTAATAACGGGCATTGGTTCGCCGAAATGTTGAACAACAAAAGTGGTGAAACGCCCGTCAATATAACCTTGTGCTACACCTACTCCAATCTCTTGATAATGCGTATTCACTAAATTAGCATAATGAGTCGGACTATTCACCCAGGCCTCTATTAAATCTTCCGGGTCAGAAAAACCCTTAGCCAGATTTTCGCCAGCCCGTAAATAATTATAACCAGCCATTATCATCCAATAAGACATCCTATTGCCATTTTTATCCACATGCCCAAAATAACTATTAACAGCCATATCGCTGGCTTTGGCTTGGGCGGAAATATTAAGCTCATTACTTATGGTCAACTGGGACAGTCCTTGCTTTTGGCGTAAGTCGTTAGTTAAACGAACAATCTCTATTTCTTTGCCCAGCAAACTTTGAGCCCAAACTGGATGGTAAGCCGACACCAGAAGAACGGATGAGCTAGCGACCAAAAATACCTTGGCAGCTAGTAGGATGCCTCGGCCCCACTTAGGATAAATCTCCATTAATTTTTCTTTTTGATTTTTCACTTTTTGTTTTGGTTTTACCTTCAGTTTACTCAATTGTCATCCTGAGCGGAACGAAGTGGAGTCGAAGGATCTCTTCCTCTAGATTCCTCGACTTCGTTCGGAATGACAAAAAAGATAAGATTCAGATTGTTATAATATTATACCAGTAAAATCTTATTTTGTCAACTCCTCCTATATAGACGGGTGGTTAATTCTAAAGCCAGCCCAATTTTCTTGGGCTGGCTTTTTTGTCTGTTATTCTGAGCGGAGTCGAAGGATCTTAAGTGAGAACTACTTAACGATTGCCTTGTTGTTTGCGAGTTAACTTATAGATGGTATAAAGAATCAATAACAGCAATAACAGCGAAATGCCTCCGATACCCAAGATCTTCCAAACATTGCAATTTTCTTGATCTCCGCAAGTATCTTGATCATCAGTTTCCTCTCCCAACACATCGCCTTGATCCTGCACATTGCCTTCATCACCCAGAGCAATTTGATGGCCAGAAGAACCACCAGTGCCACCACTACCACCGCCATTATTCTCTTCCGTTTCTCCCGCTACTTCCTGTCCACCAGACTCACCGCCGGTTGGACTAGTTACGATTGGACCACCACCTTCTCCGCCACCGCCAGTGCCACCACTTGGATTAAGAGCGGGGCCAGTTCCGTTATCACCCGTGATATCGCCTTGGGCACTTCCACCACCACCGCCAGTAGGAGGATTTTCTTCACCACCAGTCGGGTTATTGCCACCTTCTTGGATAGTGGTATCGTGGTTGCCAAAGTTAATGTCAGGAGTCAAACCATCAGCAGATACCGTATGATAGCCATCCGGCATCGGATAGGTTTGTGTCCAACCTTCTTGAGTTTCTTCAGCAATTACTACCTCGCCAGTGAGCTCGTCAGGCAAAACTAAATCATAACTGCCATCCTCACCCGTAACAGCTTCCGCTACGACTTTGAAGACTTCAACCTTTAACTTCCCTTGATTGTTGATAGGCCAGATATCTTTGATATAGAAGTATGCTGGATTACCATTGCCTACCACCGTGTGCCAATAAACATGACTCGCGTTGAATGCACCCCAATTAACTAGTGCACTATCCATCCAGAGTTCGAGAAGACCTGGCTCATAGCCGCCATAATTTTCTACTATGTCTGTCCAGTCCGGACCGCTGCGGATGGAGTATTTGGCGTCAGCAGTGATGCTATCCCCGGCTAAGAAGGTCTGGGAAACACGCAAGAAATACTTCTGCCCGTTCTCTAAGATGCCGGAATTAACCACCGCTGGCATATCTGGATCTTCGTAGTAAGAATTTACTTCAAAAGTATCTTGCAGCTGACCGGCGTAGATCGTCCAGCCAGGCAGCCCATTGTCGTTTCCATCCTTGATGCCGTTGTCATCATAATCATTAAACTTCATACCGGTAACCGAGCCTGGCAGTTGTACAGTGTAATAGTTGCCAAAATCTTTATCTGCGTAATTCTCATCAGTAGAAACCATATAATAACCTTCTGGAGACGGCAGAGTTTCTAACCAACCGTCTTGAGTTTGCTCGGAAATCATCACCTCCCCGATATCTTCCGGGAAGACAAAATGATAGTTGCCCTCATCATCAGTGATTTGTTTATCGATTACTTCATAAACATCGACAGTTAGCGCTCCGCTGTCATTTTGGGCATAGATTTCATAAATTTGTAATTTAACTTGAGCGCCCGTACCGGTAATTGTTCTCCAATAGACATGACTGGGATTGAAGACGCCCCAGTTCGGTGCAACATTGTCAACAAAGAGATCCAACAGCGTCGCGCCATACCATTCGTAATTTTCCACTATGTCCGTCCAATCTGGACCAGAACGAATAGAGTATTTAGCATCAGTGGTGATGCCATCATTAGCATCATATATTCCAGACACGCGCAAAATATATTCTTTGCCATTATCTAATTCATCCGTGAAAAATTCAGGACTGGTCGGGAGACTATTTTGGGCTTCGACTTGAATGGTCTGAACAAATTTGCTGGCATAAATAGTCCACTTGCCCAAACCGTTGTCGCCCTCATCTTTAGTCCCATCGCCGTCCTTATCGTTGAATTTCATCCCATAAACAGTGTGGGCGGGGGGTTTAGAAGGAGTATTAAACCCGACACAATTATAGGTTTTACCTAACTCAATTCCATCAATGCGATCGTAGTTGTCATAGTTGAGCACATCGATGTGGCAATAGAGCTCGGCACTAACGTTATCTACGTTAGTATCACCATTTTGATCAAAAGTGAATGGAATATATCCATCTTGGAGCACCTCACGGAACCAAAGATAGCTATTGTTACCAATTTCTTCAGGCGTGAGCTTAATTGTGGTCATTCCATTAGCGTCAGTCGGAGGCATAGTCTGCCAGGGAGCATTAGCGGGGCCAATCAATATGTCACCTGGATCATAAGCATTCTGGGGACCCCACTGGAAATCCCAACCTTCAACAAAATGGCAACCCGGATGTTGGTTAACCCAATCTTGGGCAGTGTTAGTATTGATATCCGGCCCGCCATTTCCCCAATTAGGAAGATCAGTTTCTGAATCACAGACAATCTTGTGGGCAATGATAGTGGTATCATCGGCCCTACAAGCTAACTGATTAATCGGGGTAGTAGTGTTAGCATTAGCCTCAACAGTTTTCTGGTCGTAAGAAAAACCAGAGATATTAGCAGCGTTATCAATCATACATTCAGCTGGGCCAGAGTGCAGCGCCGTTACTCCCGCCACATCATAACCGTCAGCATCATTGGGGAAACTAGCAGGATCGGTTTTATCTACCAATTTAAGGTATCTTGCCCAGAGCAGCACACCATCGCCAAGATCAAAATCATTATCATGATTAATCTCGCTTCTGGTTTGTGTCCCTAGCGACACCCAACTTGACCCATTTTGAGAAGCAAGAACCTCTATTTTTTCTGGATAAGAACTGGCAGGAGGATTATCGTAGCTAGTTTCAATTACATGAATATCAGCGCCTGTTCCATCAATAATATAATTATTGAATCCCAGGACGATATCACCACCAAAACCCAAACTGACATAATTGATCGGAGGGGCATCGGTATCGGTTTCTTCGCCAAGCGCTTTATTGGCATCCATTCTCTCTGCCGGCAGAGGGCCTCCTCCCTTTTGGAGCCCAGGGTTATAAGCAACTACTGTATCTGCCCAGGGTTCGGCTGAATCCACTGAAACGACAAAGTGGACTTCACCACTGGCAGGAGCGGTTTTATGACCCAGCAGCCAGGTGACAACACCACCGGATTCATTTCCGCCATTATCAGCAGAAACAAAAGTAGTACCCGTAGGAACTTCGTCGGTAATAGTCACGTCGTAAAGAGTACCTTCACCGGTCACATTCCAAGTAATAGTGTAACCAATCTGGTTGGTTTCTATATCATACTCACCAGTTTTTTCTAAGGATAATTCCGGCACAGGCTGCGGACAAGCGCGGTTATAGGGAACAATTTGCGGGAAAATGTCGCCGGTAAAAGAGAAATACATATGAGACTGCACTACATGCCGCTCGGCAAAATAAACATCCAAAATTTTAGGCGTGGTAGTGAGTGTCATTGTTCCGTTGATAGTTTGAGGAGGATGAACTCCGCTAGTCTCAGCTATTAATACGCCATCCAAGTACAACCACGCATCATCATCACTCCTTAAAGTGAAGGTGTAATCGCCGTCCGCGGGAGCAGTGACCTTGCTGGTCCAATGCGCTCCGAAATGATAGTCGTGCCCGTTATCAATTTCTTCGTCTTTGGGTGGATCAAATGGGAAAAAGTTTTCACCAAAAGCCAAATTGGCATCCACCTGCCAGAATCGGAAGTATTGCCCCGTATACCAATCGGCTGTCCAAGGTGCAACACTCCCCATCGGGTCGCCGTGTGTTTTATCCGGCCATAAACTGGAATCAAGATTCATATCGGGATGGTTCCGGGAATAGTTGAAATATTCGCCATACCAGCCGGTCTGGTCACCAAATTCGCAAGGATCCGGCTCAGGCTCACAAATCCGAGATACGGTCACATTGTCCAGAAATCCTCCCAAAGAATTGGCTGTTCCCAAATCGGTGAACATAAGTCGAGTCGTGGCCGCAACGGCAGCCGCTGTGTAAACATATTCTGTCCAAGCTGTATTAGTATTAGTAGCGCCGTCTTCAGTAATAACGCCTAAAATGGTACTGCCAAACTTCGCTTCCGTTACATTGTCAACTGTACCTATCCCAGGCCGAGGTGAAGTCCAAAATTTAATTTCATAGTTAGCACCGGGAACCGTGGCAACATCTTGCCATAGATGGATAGAAGCCGGCTCGCCATTTAATGGCCCATTTGGTCCCGCCCAGTCAGTATCTAATTCGGTGAGTTGGTTGCCATCTTGGGCTAGCCAACCAGAATAACCTTTTTCCAATTCAATTTGAGCCGGTGGCCGTTGAAAATCGTTCCAAATAGCTGGTACATCCTCCCGCCATTCTGCCTGCCAGCCAGGGATGGAATCATAAATATCCCAATTGGCTTCATTAGCAACTACTGGATCCTCGAAGCTGCCATTAACAATTATATTTGCGTCACTGCACTCTTCGTGAAAAGCCAATGCTGCAGCTCCGCCTGGCACTAAACTACTGAACGCTAAAGACACACCCGCTATCAGCGAGACTAACCTATGCAATGCTACTTTCTTCATAGCCATAAATACTTAATAATAAGACACCGGAAGCATGCTCGCCGCCGGTTTATTTTTTATTAAAACTAAAATTATCATCTCCACCCACAGGAAAAGTGTAGCTAGGAAGCAAGTTTTTGTCAATCTGGCCTTATCCCCATCCTATTTTTAACGGTTCTCATAACTCCCCCAGCATAAGCTCCATCTCATCGGAAATATGATATTTATCCTCTTCCGATATAGATGTCGCTATCGCGGGGCACTGCCTACCCCTCTTATCTTAAGAGGGGTATCATTTCCTCTCCAACTTGAGGGGGTTATTATTTTTTCC
>CAYGXX010000025.1:0-10582 GCA_964354145.1 uncultured Candidatus Saccharibacteria bacterium | reverse complement strand
AGATTGGCCAATAACTTTATTATTCTCCTCTCCACCTTCCGGTACATCCTTATCCGGCACGTTGGGAATAGCTCTCCATAAAGGAGTTAATTGTTGGTGAACCTCTTTAAATTTAGTCTCTAAATCAGCCACTCGCGAGGCAGCATCCCTGCCCGCTTCAATATTTTTCTCGCTAGCCAAGCGATTATGCTCGGCTCTGGCTTGGTCCAATTCGGCCATCAGTTGATTATGTTGTTTGCCTAGTTCAGCCAGATCATCCAAATTACCAACATAACCCTTTACAGCCAATCGCTCAGCCAGTTTAGCCCGCTCTCTAGAATTTAACTCCAAAAAATCCTTTAATTTCATCTTTACTTATTTAATTACCTACTTAATTATGTAATTCCTTACGTATTTTTTACCTCGTTAGAGGGCTGTTGGGCGATGTGCCCAAAAACAATTATCCTTAAAAATTAATTTGAACGATTTTATACTGCTCCTGAACCATAAATTTTTTCTTCCTTTGTTAGTAAATCTTTACAAGTGATTTTTCGGCCGAACGGTCTACTGTCATCTGTTTCCATGTCTCTAAGTGAGTCAACAATAAGAGGAGTTTCTGGAACAAATACTTTTGGCGGCCAGCCATCTTTCTGTTGTGCGGTATGAGTTGGGTCAAAAACGTATTTACCACCTTCCAACACCAGAAAAGTATGTCTTCCGGCGAGCTCGTCTTTTGGATCCTCGGAAAAAGCACCGATTACGATTGAAGACTGGATACCTAATTTTTCCAAAACGTGGTGAGTCATCAAGGCATATTCAGAGCAAACAGCAAGCCCCTGACTTTTTGAAAGTGGTTTAACGCATACTTTTTTCCCATCCACAGTTTTCGTTGAATACTCGCTGAAACTTTGATTTCTTTGAAATTCAGACCCAACCTCCCCAAGCATATTGCGCGTAACTCTTGCCGTTCTCCAACATGAATTTAGTAATCTTCTTGTGTCTTCATCTAAGTCAGGGGCTTGCTGTTCAAGCTTGCCGGCAGCCGCAAAAAGTTCCTCTAATTTTTCTGGTGTAACTGCTTTTAGCTTTTCAGCAAAGGCCGAAAAATCACATCTAATATAAAAATCACCGTCTGCTAAACCGCGACCAACTAAAATATCTTGCCCATCTGCAACATGCGGAATAAAAAATTCCTCATCGTAAGCTGTTAGAGCTTCTTTTTCTACAGGATTTAGTTTGATAGTTTTCTCACGCTCCGGGTTGTATCCTGGTACTTCTGGCATAAAATTGTTCAAATTATAAATCAAAATTGTTTTTGGGCATTTCGTTTAACGGGGTTTAACAAACGGGAACAACACCGCTTCGCGGATGGAATCGGCGTTAGTGAGTAAAGCGACTAATCGATCTATGCCCATGCCAAACCCAGCGGTCGGGGGCATCCCATATTCCAGTGCCTTAATAAAATCAGCATCCATTGAATGGGCTTCCAGATCCCCCGCTTGTTTATTGCGTGCTTGCTCATCAAACCTTGTCTTTTGGTCCAAGGGATCATTCAGTTCACTGAAGGCATTCACAATCTCCACCCCCGAGATCACCAACTGGAAGCGTTGAACTTTATCGGGCTCCTTGTCCTTTCTCTTAGCCAACGGCGAAAGATCTAACGGATAATCTACCAAAAAAGTGGGGTTAACTAATTTAGATCTCACTGTTTCCTTGTATAGCTCATCAATCAATTTCCCCCGACTAACCTTGCCCGTATAAGTCAGATGAATGTTTTTATTGGCAATGGCTTGTTGTAACATATCCACCGTCGGGCAAGCATCGATATCCACGCCAGTTTCCTGCTGGATTAATTCCTGAAAACTGTAGCGAGGCCATGGTGAGGTAAAATCTATCACCCGGTCACCCACGGTAATCTGGACGGTACCAAATATTTTCTTGATCACTGTGGCTAACATTTTTTCAGTAAATTTCATCAACTCTTCATAATCACTGTACGCTTCGTAGAATTCCAGCATCGTAAAATCTTGCAAATGTTGGGTGGATACCCCTTCATTCCGGAATACCCGGGCAAACTCGAAAACCTTCTCAAACCCGCCCACGATCAATCGTTTCAAATAAAGTTCGGGAGCAATGCGAAGATAAACGTCTGTGTCTAAGGCATCGTAATGCGTGACAAAAGGGGCGGCTAAAGCTCCTCCCGGTAAAGGTTGTAGTGCTGGGGTATCTACTTCAATAAACCCGGTTTTGACCAAAAAATTGCGAATCCCTTGGACTAATTGGTGCCGCAGGACAAAACGTTGTTTAACTTCCGGGTTCATCAAAAGATCTAAATAGCGCTGCCGAAACCTAGTTTCGGTATCCACCAAACCATGCCATTTTTCCGGTAGAGGACGAAGAGATTTAGCTAGAATAGTAAATTTCTCTACAAGTAGTGTTTTCTCTTGTTTTTGAGTTAAAAATAGTGTGCCCTTCGCTTCGATAAAATCGCCAATATCAATCAATTCGTTTAATAGACTCCAATTTTTAGCCGGCAACACATCTTGCTTAAATAAAACCTGAAAATCACCGCTAAAATCTCGGAGCTCACCAAACACCAAGCCACCATGTTCCCGTTTGGACATTAGCCGCCCGGCTAAAGTAATTTTCTTATGTTTTTCTGCCCACGTGGCAAACTTTCGCTCTACCTCCTGGTTAGTGTAGACCTTATGGGCTTTGGAGGGAAAAGGATCAATCTTTTTAGCTGATAAAGCCTGGAGTTTTCCCAAGCGGACTTCCCGTAATTCATCAAACTCGCTCATATTCGTCATCCTGAATTCAATTCAGGATCTGCGCTTAACTGGTATACAAATCAAATTATACCAGCTTTTATCTGGCCACTAAAGCCAAATGACGCTGGCAGCTAACTATCTAGCGTATCTCGATTATCTCGCATTTCTTGGGGCCATCCGGGGTGGCAATATCTACCACATCTCCTTTTTTGTGGCCCATCAAAGCTTGGCCCAAGGGGGATTCATTGGAAATCCTGCCTTGCAAGGGACTGGCTTCATTCGAACCGGTAATATTATATTCCCGCATATCGCCGGCGACTTTGACTTTAACACGAGAGCCCAGTGACACCCTCCCGTTGGCTTTGTTATTTTCATCAATCACTTTTGCCACTTTCAAAATAGTTTCGATTTCGGCAATTCGACCCTCGACAAAGGATTGTTTATTTTTAGCCTCGGTATACTCGGCATTTTCAGAAAGATCACCCAACTCCCGCGCTTCCTTAATGCGCTCGGTGATATCTTTGCGCTCCTCTAATAACCGCTCCAATTCAGCCTTCAACTCCTCTAAACCAGCCCGAGACACATACAGCTCTTGATTTGGCATAAGTAATAATTAACTAATATGAAACAAAGCCCCCTCTGAATAATACATATACATTTAATATAAGGTCGGGAGGTTGTCAAGAGGAGGAAAAATCTGTGCTCCCCTGCTTTAATATTCAGCCGCCGTCACCAAGTTATCGATCAGGGCACTCACGGTTAGCGGACCTACCCCTCCTGGCACGGGAGTAAGGTAGCGAGCCTTCCGAGACACTGAAGAAAAATCTACATCGCCGACCCACTGATCGCCCTTTTTAGTAATGCCAACATCGATCACTGTGGCTCCGGCTTTGATCATCCTGCCCTTGATCAAACCAGGTAGGCCAACTGCCGAAACGACAATATCTGCTCCTTTCAGCAACTCGGTTAAATCTTTGGTTTCGTCTTGGGCGATGGTCACAGTAGCTTTAGCTCTCATTAATAACAAGCTTAACGGTAAGCCAGCTACATAACCACATCCTACGACGACTACCTTTTTCCCCGCTAGAGAGATTTTATATTTTTGCAATAACGCCATCACCCCCTTAGGAGTAGCTGGCACAAAGAGTTCGCCGCCACAGGGCAAAAGCCCCATATTCATGGGGTGTAACCCATCCACATCTTTCTTTGGGTCCACTGCGGAAATCAAATCCAGTGGGTTAAGTTTGGCTGGCAAAGGCAACTGAATAATAATGCCATGAACTTTTTTGTCTTTATTCAATTCGCCGATCTTTTTCTTAATGGATTTAGCTGTTGCTGACGCTTTAAACTCTGTCAAATAAAAATTCAAGCCTAAATCAGTACACAATTTCTGTTTGTTTCTAACATAAACCAGGGAAGCTGGATATTGACCCACCATAACGACAGCTAATCCTGGTGTGACCCCCCGCTTCTTTAAGACTGCAATGCGTTTCCGCAACTTTTCTTTTTGTTCTGCTGCCAATTTTTTGCCGTCCAGTAGAATCATCTAAATTAATTTCAAAATATCTTTATAAGTTATCACGGTAATCAAAGCCACCAGCAAAACAAAGCCCACTGTATTGATGGCGCTCTCGATCTGTCCCGACACTCTTTTCCCTCGGCGGAGCCATTCTATCGCCACAAATACTAATCGACCCCCATCCAGCCCCGGGAAAGGCACCACATTAATCACTCCCAGGTTTATAGAAAGAAATATTATAAATTGGAGAACTCTTAGCAAGCCTAATTTGACCATATCAATAGTGATTTTGGCAATGCCTACCGGCCCAGAAATTTCTGCTGGCAAACTTGCGGTGGCAAAGATTTTATAAATTAGACTGGCAATACTCACGACTACAAGCCAGATCACTTTCAGGGTTTCTTGCAAGGCAATCCCTGGAACTTGCCACCAAATATAGTGCACCTTATCTACGCTGCGATCCAGTAGCACCCCTACTTCAGCTAGCCCAGATTTTCCTTTAACTGGGGTCATCTCTAAAGTTAACTCTTGGCGCTGCCGCTTAACCAACACAGGGGTAGATTTCCCTGCTCGGTGCTGGATAAAATCCTTAAATACTGCTGGATCATTGAACTTTTGATCACCCGAAGCCAAAATATAGTCCCCCGCCAGTAACCCCGCCTTGGCGGCGACAGAATCCTTAACTGTAGCCACTACCAATGCCCGAGTTTCGCTCCGGCTGGCCTCACTCACATACCTTTCCGCCGGGCTAGCCAGTGGGGGCATACCTAGCCAAAAACCGATCATCATTACTACAAAACCCAAAACAAAATTCATCAATACACCCCCTGCCACAATGCTCAATTTCTGCAGAGGCTTTTTGCTGATGAATGACTTTTTATCCTTGATAAAACTGTCATCTTCTCCATATAAGCGGATGAACCCCCCGAAGGGAATTAAATTAAGAGAGTAAATAGTGTCCCCCCTCCGGCGCCCCCAAATTCTCGGAGGCAGACCAAAACCAAATTCTTCGACCCGGGCTCCCGCCTTGATCGCAAAGTAGTAGTGACCCAACTCATGAGCCAACACCACCACACTAAAGACCAATAGAAAAACTAGAACAGCAATTAACATTTAAAAAGACCTCTCAACAATAAAATCTATCCACTCTTTAAAATACTGCTTGGCAGGACTGTCCGGCAAGCTGACTAAAAGAGCCTGGGCTTGCTGAATATAGCCCTTGGCCAGTTGTTGTGTATAATTCACACCTCCTGATTGCACCAATAAATCTGTTACTTCCTTGATATCTAAGCTGCTCGCTACCTTATTACCTAATACTCTTTTAATTAATTCTTTTCCCGCCGCATCTGTTTGAGCATACACATATGCCGCCATGATGGTTCTCTTGCCCTCCCGAATATCTGAACCTACTGGCTTGCCTAACTCGGCTTCATTGCCCAAAAGACCTAGGATGTCATCTTGTAATTGGAAAGCTAACCCCGCCTGGCGACAAATAGTTTCTATCACTTTAACCAGGGGGTTTTCTAAATCTAATTTTCCCAGTCCGATCAAGGCGCCTGCCCGACCGCACCAGGCGAGGGTTGAGGCGGTCTTTTTATCCAACATATCCAAAATTTGGGCTTCAGAGACCTGTTCCCATGGCTGAATTGAAAACTCCATATCCAACATCTCTCCATTTAATACCTCGGTTGTCCAACTAGTAGTCAGATTGTTGACCAACCACGAGGTAACAGCCGGATCGATAGATTTGGAAGTATTTAACATACTAATAGCCACAGCTTGCTGGATATCACCCACCAACATAGCGAGATTACGCGACCAAGACTCTAAATTCTCTTCTCCCACCCGATCTCGCCAAGCCTGCCGATAGTAAGCATGCATACTAGGGCTCCCTCGCCGCAGTTCATCATTGTCAATAATATCATCATGCACGAGGGTCCAGGTATGAGATAGTTCAATGGCCGCTGCCGCCGGTAAAGCCATTTCGGTGGTTCCGCCTGCCAATTCACAAGCCCACATGGTGAGAGCCGGCCGCAATCGTTTCCCCCCTTTCTGGACATAGAAAATTACTCCTTCCCGCAAATAATCTGGAGCAATTTGAGCTATAGCCGGATAACTTAAAATATAGTCAGTGACTAGTTGACCTCTCCTCTTGAGTTCAGCTAAAAATTCAGGAGACATTATTCACCAAAATTCCTCTGCCGCTTGGCATATTCTCGGAGCGCCCGATCGAGGTGCTTAGCATTAAAATCCGGCCAAAAAGTAGGAGTAAAATACAGTTCGCTATAAGTAGATTGCCAAGGCAAAAAATTACTTAAGCGCATCTGCCCACCCGTCCGAATAATTAAATCCGGATCTGGCAAACCCTGAGTATCTAATAATTCGGCAAAGTCTTTTTCGGTCATTTTGCTTTTGTGGAATTTGGTTTTCTCGATTGCCCGCAAGATCTCATCTCGGCCACCGTAACTTAGACCGATCGTCAAAATTCCGTTTTGATGACGTTTTAATTGGGCGATTGATTTAGCAAACGAACTCTGGGTGGTTTTAGGAAAATCTTTAATCCGGCCCATCACTCGAAGTTGCCAACCTTCCTGATCCAATAGATCAGTATATTTTTTGACTGCCGCCTCGATAATCTTTGTTAAAAATTTTACCTCAGTCTTAGTTCTCTTCCAATTCTCCGTCGAAAAGCCATAAACAGTGAGGTATTTGATCCCTCTCTCATTACAAGCCCGCACCACTCTTTCCAACGCCAAAACTCCGGCTTGGTGACCGCGCATGATGGGCAACCCCCGCTCTCTAGCCCAGCGGCGATTTCCATCCATCACAATGGCTAGATGTTTGACTGCAGTTTGCATAGGTTTTTACACTACTCGTAATTCAGTCGCTTTAACTTCCATTTGTTTGTCAATCTCAGAAACAGCGCTATCAACCAAAGTTTGATAATCCCTCTTCCAGCGTTCCAGGTCATCTTCGCCTACCCCGCCCTGACCAGACTGTCTATCTAAGGCTTCGAAAGCCTCCCGGCGGAGATTGCGGACAGCCACCCTAGCCTCCTCCGCCATCCGTTGTACCAACTTTACTAATTCTTCCCGGCGCTCGTTGCTTAAGGGTGGTATGCTCACTCGGACCTTGTCCCCTTCATTAACTACGCTCAACCCCAAATCGGCTGCTACGATAGCTTTTTCCACCGCGCTGACATTAGCCCTATCCCAAGGTTGTACCAGTAGTTGCCGGGGCTCAGGCACCGAAACAGTGGCTAAATTATTGATAGGCAGCCTTTGGCCATAGACCTCGACTTGGACTTTATCTAAGAGGGCGGCATGGGCTCGGCCACTCCGCACACTAGCAAACTCCGACATCAGATGCTGCTTAATGCCAGCGATCTTCTGAATCAACTCATTTTTGATATTGTCCATCCTATGACCGATCCCCCACTTCAAAACGCACAAACCGCGCCACTTTGATATTCTCTTTTAAGACCCCGATGGTCTCAGCAATAATATTTTCTACCATCAATTCTTGGTTCAACACAAATGGCTGTTTAATAAGACAAACGGAGGTATAAAAATCTTCCAGTTTCCCTTGGACGGCTTTTTCGGCTGCTGCCTTGGATTTATCTTGTACCTGAGCAGCGTAGACCTCGCGCTCCTTCTCTACTACTTCCGCCGGTACATCCTCAGGGGAAATATAAATTGGGTGCATGCCGGCGACTTGCAGAGCCAAATTATGGGCTAGCTTCCGAAAGTCTTCATTGCGGGCAACAAAATCAGTCTCACAATTTAGTTCCAGGAGAACTCCAATGCGATCACCCGGGTGGATGTAAGAAACTATCACCCCTTGCAAGGCGCTGCGGTCAGCCTTACTCTCTGCCAACTCTGCGCCCTTTTCCATTAATAACTTAGTGGCTTTTTCAAAATCGCCCTCGGCACTCTCCAACGCAGCTTTGGCATCCATCATGCCTGCGCCGGTCAACTCTCTTAATTTCTTAATATCGCCTAATTTTGGGGTGGCCATAATTTTTATTGTTTAATGCTAGTCTTCTTTCCTTTAAGAGGTGATGATTCTTTTTCAGCCTCCTCCTGCTTTTCGACTACCTCGACTACCTCCTTTTGCGCCAAAACCTCCGCTAGTTCCGGCTCAGAAACCGGAGCGGCTTCCTCTTCAGCCTTCTTATCGGCTGCAATCTGGGCTTTAGTTCTCCTGTTAGAAATAAAGGCAGCCACAACGGTCTGAGTGATTAATTGGATACCTTGCTTGGCATCGTCGTTGGCAGGAACCATCCAATCGATACCCGCAGGATCAGCGTTAGTATCTACCATAGCGATTACGGGAATGCCTAATTTCTTAGCCTCTCGCAAGGCAATTTTTTCTCGAATGATATCCACAATAAATAGTGCATCAGGTAAATCCTCCAAAGGATCTAGGCCACCAAAAGCATCCTCCAATAAGGCTAGTTTTTTCTCTAACAAACCGATCTCTTGTTTGGTCATATCACCAAAATCCTTTTTAGCGACCTGCTCGCGAACCTGTCTGAGATAGCGAATTCGCCCCTTCATGGTTGGCCAATTAGTAAGTAACCCGCCGGGCCAATGCCGAGAAACATAAGGCAAACCGTTAGTTTTAGCCAGTTCCTCGATTATGCTGCTCGCTTGGCGCTTGGTGCCTACTAGCATCAACATCCCGCCCTCTCGTCCCAACTGTTCGACAAAATTCAGAGCATCGCCTAACCTCTCCTCGGTTTTAGTGAGATCAATGATATGGATACCCTCGCGGCTACCAAAAATATACGGGCTCATGTTTGGGTGCCACCGAGAGGTTTGGTGGCCAAAATGCAACCCCGCTTCCAACATCTGTTCTACTGTCGGTTTTTTCATCAGTTTTTCCTTATACTTCCGGTGAGATCATCTCGGGAGTGAATCCCGCTCCAGTTGCCTTCAACTGGGGCGGGGCAGGATGCTCCCAATCCCTCAACCGTGCTCATTAAACTTCTTTAGAATATTACCTGAAACATCAGGAGTAGTCAACAATTGATTTGCTAGATATAATTACTATGAAATCTTGGGCTCATAGCTCAGTTGGTTAGAGCGTTCGGTTCACATCCGAAAGGTCAGAGGTTCGAGTCCTCTTGGGCCCACCAGAATAAATATCAAAAATCCTTTGTGATTTAGATAAAGTGATTTTATAATAAATTCATGCACAGCGAACTAAGTGCTTCGGATCATTCTGCGCAGAAGAAACCTCGGAATCTTTTCCTGGTGGTTTTTGTCGGCACCGTAGTATTTATCTATGATGTTTTCAAGACTGTCACTACCGTTTTGGGAGTGGCTTTCCTTATCCGCTTTTTCCTGATTCAACCCTTCTATGTCAGCGGGCAGTCGATGGAGCCCAACTTCGAAAATAATCAATATATCATTGTGGACCAGGTATCATACAGATTCCATGCCCCCCACCGAGGCGATGTTATTGTCTTTAAATACCCTCAAAATGTTGCTTTTAGCTTCATTAAGAGAATTGTTGGCTTGCCCGGCGAAACCGTTTATGTCCACGAGGGCATAGTCACTGTTTACAACCAAGCTAACCCTAGCGGCATTACATTAGATGAACCTTACATCAAGGTTTACACTAGCGGCGAGGTCAAAACCACGCTAGGCGAAGACGAGTATTTTGTGTTGGGAGATAACCGGCCCAATAGCTCCGATTCCCGCATTTGGGGGAAACTGCCTCGCTACCTCATCGTGGGCAAAGTCTGGGTAGTTCTGTATCCTTTCGAAGACTTCAAAACTCTCCATACTCCCGACTATAGCAACGGCTTGTAATACCCTTCTATATTGTCATTCCCGCGCAGGCGGGAATCTAGACAGAAACAGAAATGTTTTTGTTTGTTTTCATGTCTGGATCCTCGGGTCAAGGAACGTCAGACGTCCCCAGCCCGAGGATGACAATAGTGAGACATATCAAAAAAAACCTGCCAGCTGGCAGGTTTTCAAGCAGTGATGCTCACTATTTTAATTTGGGTCAGTTTTTGCCGATGGCCCATAGTTTTGCGATAACGCTTCCGCCGGCGCATTTTAAATACTCGGATTTTATCCGCTTTAATCTGTTCTACTACCTCGGCTTCGACTTTGGTGTTAGCCAAAACCGGATCGCCTAGCTTAATCTCCTTGCCTTCATCGTCTGAGACCATTAAAACATCTGCGATGGCAATTTTAGCGCCAGCTTCCTCAGGCAGTTTCTCCACCGCCAAAACATCACCTTCGCTCACTAAATATTGTTTGCCTCCCGTTCTGATAACTGCTTTCATAGGTGTTTC
>CAYGXX010000024.1:0-10757 GCA_964354145.1 uncultured Candidatus Saccharibacteria bacterium | reverse complement strand
CCCTCCAGGTCTTGAGACCCACTGGGTCGGAGACCTCCCCTTAGGATAAGGGGAGGGCAGGAGGGGTTAGTTAGAACTCTCCATCAAACTCATCCCCAGATGGCATCGGTGGATAACCTGGCTGTTTCTTGGTCGGTTTTTCAGCAATTCCCGCTTCTGTGGTCAAAATCATAGCTGCCACCGAGGCCGCATTCTGCAAAGCAGAGCGGGTAACCTTAGTAGGATCCACAATCCCCGCTTCAATCATGTTCACATTAAATTGATCTTTCGCCGCATCATAACCAAATCCCTCCATCTGCTGCATCACCCTCTCTAGTACCAACGCCGGATCTTTCCCCGCGTTAATAGCAATTTGCTTCAATGGCTCAGCCAAGACATTCCTGACAATCTCAATTCCATAATTCTCATCGGCATTAATACCAATAAACCCATCTAAGAATTTTTTAGCATTTAGGAGTGCCACTCCGCCCCCTGCTACAATTCCCTCTTCCACGGCTGCCTTGGTTGCCTGGACAGCATCTTCAATGCGATGCTTTTTCTCTTTTAATTCAATTTCGGTAGCCGCGCCAACTTTCAAGACACCCACTCCGCCAGAAAGCTTTGCCAACCTTTCTTTAAGTTTGTCCTTTTCGTACTGAGAAACTTCTTTTTCTAATTGTAATTTGAGTTGATTGATTCTAGCATCAATCTTAAATTTATCGCCAGCGCCATTGACAATGGTAGTACTGTCCTTGGTCGCAATTACCTTCCCCGCATGCCCCAATGAAGCTGAAATAACTGATTCTAATTTCATGCCTTTGTCCTCTGAAACCACATCCGTGCCAGTCAGAATTGCAATGTCTTCCAAAATAGCTTTGCGATTCTCGCCGAATGAGGGAGCAGCCACTGCCAGCGCATTAAATACACCGCGGATTTTATTTAACACTAGTGTCGTTAAAGCCTCACCAGAAACATCTTCCGCCATGATAAATAAATCTTTCTTCCCTTCTTTGACCATCGATTCGATCAAAGGCAAAATCTCTTGGAGAGAAGTGATTTTTTGACTGGTAATTAAAATAGATGGGTTTTCCATCACAGCTTCCATCTTCGCTGCATCTGTCACCATATAGGGGCTCAGATAGCCCTTGGCGACTTGCATCCCTTCCACTACCTCAGTGCTAATACCAAAAGTAGGCGAATCTTCCACCGTGATGGGCGCTTCATCGCCGATTCTTTCCATTAACTCGGCAATCCGAGTGCCGATTTCAGGGTCACCAGCTGAGATGGTTGCCACCTGAGCTTTCTCTTCTTTAGTGGAAATGGATTTTTTCAAACTCTGCAGCCCCTCTACAATCCTAGCGACTGCTTTTTCAATGCCATGTTTGATATCAATGACATTGACACCGGATTTCACTGTTTCGAATCCGCGATGAATAATGGCTTGTGCCAGGATCGTGGCAGTAGTTGTTCCATCTCCCGCCACATCATTGGTGTGACTCGCCGCCTCTTTAACTAATTGAGCTCCCATGTTTTCGAACTTATCCTCCAGCTCAACATCTTTAGCAATGGTCACACCGTCATTAGTAATTGTCGGGGAACCAAAGCCTTTATCCAAAATGACATTACGACCCTTGGGCCCTAAAGTCACTCGTACGGCATTAGCTAATTTATCCGCGCCCTTTTTGAGAGCCGCGCGCACATCTTCACTGTATTTAATCTCTTTCGCCATAGTTATTCTTTCCTCATTTTTGTCATTCCCGACCTAATCGGGAATCCAGAAAAGAAAATAAACAAAATATCTTTTTCTTTTTCTGTCTGGATTATCGGGTCAAGCCCGATAATGACAAGTTTTTATTACTGCTCGACCCCCAATACATCATCAAAATCAATCAAATAAAACTCTTTATCTCCTACCTTAATTTCAGTGGGGCCATATTTAGTGAAATAAATCACATCACCCTCTTTCACATCGATGGTTTCCTTTATCCCACCTTCTTTCATCTTCCCGGCGCCAATTGATACTACTCTTCCTCTTTGGGGCTTCTCTTTAGTGGTCTCGGGGAGCAAAATCCCCGCTTGGGTTTTATCCTCGGTAGCTAAGGGTTCTACTAGTAATCTAGAACCAATGGGTTGCAACATACTTACCTCCTTATCTTTAAGGTATCAATACTATCTCAATTCCCTATTTAAAGCAAGTTTAGCACTCCTGTCAACCGAGTGCCAACAATCCAGATAAAAAAACAGGGTCCCTGCGAGGACCCTTCTGTTTTGAGCTGGGCTGGAGAGAGGAATCACCTTAGACTAGAAAGTGACGGAGGTCCTCATCGTCCAGAATACCCACCTCTAGAAGTAGGTCCAGGAGGGCCTTGTACCTGCCTCTCCCTCTGCTCCTACCCCTTGTGACCTTCTCTGCATCAAAGCTATGGATACGCCCTTTCTGAACCAGGGCACCCACTAGCTTAGCAAGAGACTCGGGAGATTCCTCATCGGGCTGAAAGACTCCCTTGTCTCGGAGAAGGTCGATGAGAATAGAGAGAAGACGACCAGGTTTTTTCCTTGAGGGAAATTTCCCGCTCATGAGCAGTTCCTTGTCAAAAGGGTACGCCGATCTCGGCATGTCTATGTTAAAATCGGTACTTTACTGCCCAGTATACCGGAATCTCATCAAATTACCAACTTGACTTATCCTTATAAATAAGCGCAAATTTCCGGAAATTCCTCGGCTAGAAGATGCCCTTGTCCGGGTAAGATAACTAATTTGCCGCCCAAAGCCTTAGCCCACTTAGCGCCATCATCGGGGAGCAAATAAGGGTCATTGTCAGATTGGAGAATAACAAACTCAGTGAGATTCTTAATCTCAAATAATGTGGTTTCTTGAGGGAAGAAATCATCAATCTCCGGAGCTAGTGGGAATTTAGCATAAGGAGTAGACGTTAAAATAACTTTGGGTGATTTTCCGCCGTTAAGAAGGTATTGCACTGCAAGTAGTCCACCTAAGCTATGCCCAATCAAAATGCCTTCCCCATACTGGCCGATGACGCTGCGCAGCACGGCTAACCACTCATCTAATTTAGGGACCGACGCCCGCGGAAAATCTGGTACTGCCACTGTATAACCTTCATCTTTTAGTTTTTGTTTAAGCCAAGGAAACCAATTTGCGTGCGAATCCGCCCCCAACCCATGCAAAATATAAACTGCTTTATCCATCTGCTAATTATAATAACCTCTAATATAATTTAACTACTTTGATCCTCAAGAATAAAGGAACTCCCCATCGAGCGATGGGGAGTCTATAGGAGGTAGTGCAGGGAAAGGCCGAAGTCAGAGCAGGGAGGAACGGATTCGAACCGCTGACCTAGAGCTGTTCAGGGCTCTCGCTCTACCGCTGAGCTATTCTCCCTGTAAGTAACCCCACTACTCTTAAAGAATGTGCACGGATATTCTAATATGGTGGTTTAACTAAGTCAACCGTGTTGCGATGTCAAGAGACAGGGATATATCCCCGTATAACATCCAACTGGGCAGTAGTAAATGTACAGAATGATTGTCTGGCTAAGTGCTCGATGGTCTTCTCTCGCCTACGAGGAAACGAATGATGTAAAGCTTCGTGAATCAGATAAAGTACCACATTACAGGTTCTAGGGGTGTTCTTGATGGTAATTACACCCTCTGAATACCATCCATGACAAGAGCGTTTGCCCTCCAACCGAGGAGAAGGCGAGAAATGAAGTTCGCACTCATTTAGCGCCTCAATAATCGCCCGAAAATATCGTCTTATCTCCTTTTTGCTGAGATAGGGTCCACCCATGGTCTCTTCCTCCTCAAAGTGCAGACGGTCGAGATTTATCTTTCTGTAATTCCCCACCGCAGAAAGATAACCGCCAAAGTAGCTTCAATATATCAAAAACTTCTCCCTTAATAAAGAATTATGTATTCTGCAGGCTGATTTTCAGTTGGAATGCTTTCCGACTGGAATAACTAAACTGCCGTAAACAATCCGGGACCAGTTTTCAAAATAATCTTTATGCGCACTAATTCCATCTAACGTCATATACTCCCCGTTCATCTTGTCAGTCTCGCGAATAGCCACTGGCTTATCAACATCCCATCGCAAGACTACGCCCAGATGCACCTTACTCACTTCATCCGTATCATCACAAATTAAACCAATTAGCTTAAGATCGGTTAACCCCGGCGGAGCATTAACTGCCAATTCTTCGCTTAATTCCCGCCGCAATCCGGCATCCAAAATATTTTCCGGCTCGCCATCAACTGGATTAATATGTCCGCCTATGCCTAAGCTAACTTTATTATGAAGCCTGGATTCTGTTTGGGTAGATTGACGCGTTACTGTCAGATATTTACCTTGATAACAAATCAGCACATAGGGAATAATCTGCCGAAAACTAGGATCTTTTTCCGCTTCTGGGCGAGGCATAAAAAAAGCCTTCTGGGGCAATTCAGCCAGAAAATCAAGGTGGATATCTATAGAAAACCCCTTACGACAGAGCTGGCGCACCCAATCAGCTTTTACCACTAAAACTTGTTCTATGTCTTCAGGCATACTTAAATTCTATATCAACAATAAAGAAAATCCCACCCTGCCTAGCAAGGTGGGTAAGGTGCGTTTACCCACTACTGCATCCTCCAGTGGTAGCAGAAGTATCAGTTTTCACTGGTTTTGGTTCTAACCTACACACTGGGTTCTAATTGGTCCCGTTAGCATTCCTTACTGTAAACGCCTCGCCTAGGGCGGGCTGTTATTACAGTAGCATCAGCTCCGGGACGCACCTGTCTGGCTCCTCCGTCAACTGACGGATATCGCCAACATGTGGCTGGGGCGGCAGGATTCGGACCTGCGATCACGGCTCCAAAGGCCGTTGCCTTACCGCTTGGCCACGCCCCAATGAAAAATCACTTTGTGATTTAATGTAACACCAATTTACCAATGTGCACCAATCAACCAATTTCGGCCAGGGGCCACGCCCCAATACTCCTAACAACCTTAAACAACAGCTTACATAATCCATTATAAACCAGGAATTCATAGGAAAAAATGAGGACCAAGATCCTGAAACAAGTTCAGGATGACGGGGGGTGGCTCGGAATGATGAATTTATACTTGACAGGTCAGTAGATTATTGATAATATTTAGATAGTTGTTTAACTATCTAAATATATGCCTATACAAGCGCTATCTATTGCTCTCCATGCCTTATCTGACCATACGCGGAGAAAAATATTAAGGCTGCTTCAGAGAAAAGATATGACGGCGGGCCAGATTGCCTCTCGCTTCCCCGCCCTGTCGCTCCCCTCACTTTCCCACCATTTTTCAGTGCTCAAACAAGCCAACTTAGTCACTTCTGAACGGAAGGGACAAAAAATCATCTATTCCCTAAATACTACCGTGTTTTACGAGGTGTTAAATCATCTCTTGGAAATATTCGGCAGAGATCCACTCAATTAATATAACTGTAATTTTATTTAATAAAGTAACCCCTCCATGCACCTGCAGAAAGCAGGTTTAGTCGGGGAATAAAATGATTAGTTCCCGAGTGGAGTCGAGGGACTACCGAATAGAAAGGAAATTGTATGGAATCAAAATATCTTAAATTCAACATTCGCAATGAGTGGTTTTCTTGGTTAACTGTTGCGATTGCAGCTATAGTCGGATGGTGGGTTTACCCTCAACTACCTGCCCGTGTGCCGTCACACTGGGGAATCACCGGCCGGGTTGATGGTTGGACCACTCCTTTAGGTCACGCTCTGGGTATCCCAGCAATGATGCTAGGGTTATATGTATTATTTTTATTGATTCCTATTTTAGAACCGCGCCGGAAGCATTTTCACGAATCTTTGGGGTTCTACCAAATGATTCGCAATTTTATGATGGCATTTATGTTGTTTTTGTTCCTGACAACCACTTGGATTGCCGTTACCGGCCAATCTTGGCGAATTGACGCGGTTGTCCCGATTGCCGTGGGAGTAATGTTTATTTTCATCGGGAATTACCTGCACCAGATCAAATCCAATTTCTTTATGGGTATCCGCACCCCCTGGACACTATCTTCTGATACTAACTGGAAAAAGACCCATCACCTGGGCGGATATACGTTTGTGATCGGCGGATTGTTATTCTTTACTACGCCTTTGTGGCCGACCCCCTGGAATTTTTACATCCCGATGGTCGGTATTGCATTGGCTGGGCTCGTACCTGTGATTTATTCCTATCTCCTCTTCCGCCAAGAACAGAAATAATCTATAATCAAGACGATGCGAAATGATCCTTGCGTGGGAGGTCAGGTTCTCTGTTCTGCCCGTAGACAAACCACGCCCCCCGCCTTTACTCCTTTGGGCGGGGTTTTCTTTTTTGTTTGTCATTCCGGACTAGATCCGGAATCCAGGCCTGGATCCTGAATCCTAACTTGGCCTTTGGCCAGTCGGTCCAGGATGACAGATTATAAGGTAGCCCCTCGACGGAGTTTACTCTGAGCGAAGTCGAATGGGCTCAGGATGACACTAACACTACTTCTTTGGACGTACAACAGAAACACCTGAGGTAGTATCTGATACTTCATACCCCTGGTCATCAATCTGTTGTCTTATCTCATCAGCTTTTTTCCACCCGTGTGTGACACGAGCTTGATCACGCTGGTTAGCTAAATTGATAATTTCTTTAGGAATAACCGGCGGACGATAATTTTTGAGGTTGAATCCCAACACCCGATCAAAATCTAAAACCGTGGCTTGTTTGTCAGCCAAACTTTCGTCAGATTTAACTACCGCCCAGACTTCTTTCATCGCTTCCGGCATATTCAAATCATCGCCGAGCGCTAACATGAAAGCTTTGCGATGATTTTCTAATACTTTGCCCCCTCGGGCTCTTTGCCAGAACAGTTCGCGCAATTTATTCAAAGAATTTTGAGCCCCATCCATGGCGTCTTTAGAGAAATTTAATTTGTTGCGATAATGACTGGAAATCACTAAATAGCGAAATACCAATGGGTCATAGCCTTGGATGATTAAATCAGGCAGAGTGATAAAATTTCCTTGGCTCTTAGCCATTTTGGTATCACTCACCAGCAAAAACATACTATGAAGCCAATAGTTGGCTAAGGGCTTCCCGTAAGCCGCCTCGCTTTGGGCAATTTCGTTGTTGTGATGGATGGCAATATGGTCTTCACCGCCGGTATGAATATCAAAAGGCTGGCTTAATTCCTTTGTGGAAATAGCCGAACATTCTACATGCCAGCCCGGGTAACCCACTCCCCAGGGTGAGGACCATTCTTGCTGGCGCTTTTCACCGGGCTTAGAAAATTTCCACAACGCAAAATCGGCTCCGTTATGTTTTTCGCCACTATGGCAAACTCTCGCCTGCCCAGACCCGGTCTTAGCTAATTTCCCATATTCGGGGAACTTGGCAGTATCAAAATAGATGCCATCATCAGTTTTGTAGATGTATCCTTTCTTCTCTAATTCCTGAACTAATCTGATTTGTTCTCTAATATACTGGCTCGCCCAGGCAAATTTAGCCGGCTTTTCGATATTCAGTGCCAGTAAATCTTTTTGGAACAGATCGGCATAATAATGGGTAATTTCCTTGGCGGTCTTATGCTCTTTTCTCGCCGCCATTTCTACCTTATCCTCCCCTACATCGGCATCGGAAGTTAAGTGCCCCACATCAGTGATATTCATAATGTGTTTCACCTTAAACCCATCATATTCCAGCGCCCTCTTCAAAATATCCACAAATAAATAGGTTTTGAGGTTGCCAATATGCGCCGCCTGGTAAACAGTCGGACCGCAGGAATACAAAGAAACTAAGCCACGCCGTAGGGAATGAAAAATCTCTTTTTGCCGAGTCAGTGTATTATAAAACCTAAGTTCGGCTGGATGCATAAGAATGCTTTAATAATTGCTGATTGACTAAATAAGCACCTACCAATACTATTATCGCACCCAGCCAATGGTACCAAGTAATAGTTTCGCGGAGGAAAACCCAAGAAAGCAATCCGATTTGAATTAACATGGTGTTTTGTAAGACTGAGGCTTCAAATGAAAGCAAATAATTTAGGGTATAATTCCACACTAGCCCGGCAAAAGCAAAAATCAGACCAACCGCTCCAATGATCAACCAGGTTTGCCAATAACCTAACGCTGTCCCTCCACCAGCAAGCAGACCTACCGGCAATAAAATAATCATGCCCGCAAATGATCCCACTAAGGCCACTAACAAGGCCTGGTCTCCCGGCTGCCGCATCACTGACCGAGTCAACACAATATTAAACGCATAACCCAATTCCGACAGTACCAACATCAATATCCCGAATAGCGAGCCGGTAAAATGGCCATCACCCAAAAAGACATAAGCGCCCAGCACAGCCAATAAAATACCGGCCGTCTGCCAGTTCTTAGGACGCTCTTTCAGGATCAACCAACCCAAGACTACCACTAAAACCGATCCCAATCCTGCCACTAAACCAGCTGTGAGGCCAGTTACATATTTCAAGCCAATCACAGAAAACACAGGGGCAGCGACAAAGCCCATTACCCCTAATAACACTAAGGTATAAATCTCAGCAGATTTAAGCGGCTGTTTTAATCGAATCGGATAAAACCGGCTGTAAATCAATAAACTGAAAAATGCTACCGCCTGGACACACCCAATTAGAAGCCACGGCGAGAGCACATCTAATCCCAGCTTTAAAACTATTTTGGAAGCTGACCACAAGAAAGTAGCGAATAGCGCTTGCAACAAAAGTGTCAGGCGAGGTTCTTTCATACCTCCCGCCTCCCTTCAAAAGCACGCACTAATGTCACCTCATCGGCATATTCCAAGTCACTCCCCATCGGGAGACCTGAGGCGATCCGGCTGATTTTTACTCCGATGGGTCCCAGTAATTTGGTGATGTACATCGCTGTAGTCTCCCCCTCTACATTATGGTTGGTGGCAAGAATCACCTCGGAGATCTGGGCATCTTTAATTCTTGGCGCCAGGGAAGCCAAATTCAAATCTGTTGCCGTTATCCCCTCCAACGGCGAGAGCCGACCCCCCAAAACATGGTACTTACCCCGATAGCTCCCCGATTTCTCAATTACTAAGACATCTATGGGTTCTTCTACTACGCATAAAACCTGGATATCTCTAGTTTTGTCTGTACAAATTGCGCAGGGATCGCTATCCGCTACATTATGACACTCCGAACAATAAATGAGGTTTTCCTTCAAATCGAGGAAGGCTTCACCTAATAATTTCACATCTAAGCTAGGATTCTTAATCAAATAAAAAGCTAGCCGGGAAGCTGTTTTAGGCCCAATTCCCGGCAACTTGCTGAGCTCTTCAATCAACTTTGAGACCGATTTCGGTAACGAATACATATCGAACAAATTAATGTGACCCTTCGATTACACTCAGGGAACGTCAGATGTTCCAGGGATTATTGTCTGAGCGCCCGCCTGCCGGCCCGCTCCGCCGCGAGGCGAGTGGGCAGGGAGTCGAAGATATACTTGCACCTATAATCCTGGGATACCCAAGCCCCCCATAATCTCCTTGGTCTTGCTAGTTGCCGCCTGCTGTGCGCGCTTTATAGCGGCATTAGTAGCCTGGGTTAAAAACTTGATTAAGCTACTCTTCTCTTCTAGATTCACTAAACTATCATCAATGGAAATCTCAGTCACTTTCTGATCACCCGTAACCGTCACTTTAACCTTGCCGCCCAACTCTACGCCGGTGAACTTCATCTCGCGCAAGGCGCCTTGCAACCGTTTGGCTTTGCCTTGCAATTCAAATAATTTTTTTGTCTTCTCAAACATAGATTTTTAACTAGCGCTAATGATAATATCTTTGACAATAATATCTGTCTTGGGCCGGTCATCTTTCTTATCCGTGGGGGTATTGCCAATTTTGTCCACCACATCCATCCCATAAACTACCTGGCCAAAAGGCGTGTATTGGCCATCCAGATCAGATAGAGAGGCAGCGGTAATAATAAAAAATTGGCTGCCATTGGTATCCGGTCCCGAATTAGCCATCGCTACTCCCCCTCTAACTAATTTAGGGCTCTCATCAGTGATTTCATCCGGGAAGGTATATCCAGGGCCGCCCGTGCCATCATTACTGATATCATCATCTTTAGACAAGGGGTCTCCCGTTTGGATCATAAAATCCTTAATCACCCGATGGAACTTCACACCATCATAAAAATCCTTGTTGGCAAGGACAACAAAGCTAGCTACGGTTTGGGGAGCGATGTCACCAAGCAGTTCTATCTTGATATCGCCAGCACTGGTAACCATCGTGGCATATTTACTATTATTAAAATCCCGGCGGCTAATTTCGCCGAAAGGACCTGAAACCTGGTTCAAATCACTCGCCCAGATAATCCCTTTAGGGACCAGCCAAACCAGCAAAGCAATCATTGCTGTGCTGCCCACTGCCCAAATCAGCTTCTTCCAAGGAAAAGCCACTCGGTACAAATTACGCTGGGCCCGAAGCTCCCGAAGAGCGGCCCGGCGCTCATCTAATCGCTGCTGTTTCCTTAAACGCTCCCGTGTAGACATAGCTTTATTTTACCCGTTTATAGCAATACTTCAAATTAGCCCTCCGGGGGGTCACTGGCCTAAATTCGCTTCCCTAACTTAGAACCATTTAAACTGGTTGGCAGCGATATTTGTCCCCCAGAAAATCACATAGGGGCCGACAATTTGGATAATTATAATCGATATAATTATCACTGCCAATTGGCGCCAAAATGAGTTAGTAAAATCACGCTGCCGGG
>CAYGXX010000023.1:0-11472 GCA_964354145.1 uncultured Candidatus Saccharibacteria bacterium | reverse complement strand
TAACAGCTGGCGGTAAGTCTAGCGCAGCTGCCATATTTAGTTACGATACGGTAACCGTTAACGATCCTTACATTAGTTATCTCGACCCGAATTCAGGCTTGGCAAACGTGGATGTGGTGGTGACTATTTACGGTACCAACTTTGGCACTACTTCCGGTTCAGTTACCTTCGGTCAATATGGTGCCACTATTTCGAGCTGGAGTGATACACAAATCAAAGTCACTGCTCCTAAGCTGGGCCAGATTACTTCCAGTGTAACCTATGAAGTAAAAGTTACCCGCAGTGATGGCAAATATGCGACCAGCTATTACACCTACTTGGCACCTACTTCGACTGGTGGTACTACTACCGAAACGGGCATGCCAATGGGGGTATGGGCAGGGTTGATCTCAGCTAATGGTGTCCTCGCCTTCTTGATTAAACGCAGATTCTTTTAAAGTTGGTTGGCCTTGCTCCCGCTCCAGTTTGTTAAACTGGGGCGGGATTTTTTTACATCCCCTTGTATAATGGGATTAGTTAACTAGTCGATATGGCATTTGCAGATGAAGTGAAAATCCATGTGGAGGCTGGCGACGGCGGCAATGGCTTGGCCAGCTTTCAGCGCAGTCGGAATATGCCCAAAGGCGGCCCTGACGGAGGTGATGGGGGGAGTGGTGGCAGTATCTACTTGGTAGCTGACCATAACGAAAATAGCCTGGCCTATTTTTTGCGCGAGCGGAATGTCCGGGCGGAACATGGTGAACGAGGTTGGGCTAACAAGCGCACGGGCAAATCCGGCAAGGACCTTATCTTGAAAGTGCCAGTAGGTACGCAGATTATCACTATGGATGTTGAGAAGCGCAAAATTAAAGAATATATTATCGCCGATCTCAATGAGGATGGAGTAAGGTTTAGAGTGGCTGAGGGGGGCAAGGGGGGATTCGGCAACGCGAAGTTCGCCCGGGCTAATTTTCAGGTGCCGCGCTTTGCCGAGTTGGGTGAACCCGGCGAAGAGAAAGACATTACCCTACGCTTGAAGATAATCGCAGAAGTTGGCATCATCGGTCTGCCTAATGCCGGCAAATCTACTCTCCTTTCGGTTATCTCTAATGCTCGACCCAAAATTGCTGACTATGCCTTCACTACCTTAGTGCCCAATTTAGGGATTGTTGATTTTGGCGGCAAGCGCTTCTTAGCCGCTGATATTCCCGGGCTGATCGAAGGTGCTCATAAAGGCAAGGGCTTGGGAATAGATTTCTTGAAGCATGTGGAACGGACTAAATTACTTCTGCATTTGATCGATGCTACTTTAGATAATCCCAAGACCCAATTTAAAATTATTAATTCAGAACTAAAAAAATATAGTAGGGACTTAGCTGCCAAGCCGCAAATAGTGGTGTTCACCAAAATTGATGCCATAACTCCAGAGCGGCTCAAAGCCATTAAAAAATTAAAATTCACCGGTCGACCAGTATTTTATATTTCCGGGGCGGCTCATACCGGAGTGCAAGATTTACTCCGGGAAGTAGTGCAGCAGCTTAAAGCTATTCCCAGTCCTAGCGCGGACATCAAGGTATATACTTTGGCTGATTTGCCAAGTACTCGTTTTGAGGTAGGGCGACTCCGGAGGAAGTTGTTTGTGAAGGGAGAAAGGATCGAGAAGCTATTAATCCGAACTGATATTGATAATGAACAAGCCTTGGGTCGATTGTATAAAGTGTTGCGGCGGATGGGCGTATTGGCAGAACTCCGGAAGATTGGAGCGAAAGAAGGGGATATGGTCAAAATTGGCCAAAAAACGATAGAATATAAAAATGTATAGTTAAAAATTCAGGTATGTCTTCGACTATGCTCAGACAATAAATTAATCCCTGAGTGCAATCGAAGGGTTACATTATATAAATGGGCCTGTAGTTTGACTGGCGCCTACCTGCCGGTAGGCAGGTTCGCAACAAACACCCCCCCGTTAAAAATAAGTCCAGGGCCTGTAGCTCACCCGGTAGAGCGCAGCATTCGCATTGCTGAGGTAGGCGGTTCGAGTCCGCCCAGGTCCACCATAAATTTTTAACGGGGGCAAGTTGCTCTGGCGTGAGTTCCCAGCCCGCAAAGCTACGCTTAGCGTTGCTGGCGGGGATTCCGTCTAGCTCCACCAACTTTCGCAGAGCGAAAGTTGCCCTCCGTAGCGCTATCTATATCGGAAGAGGATAATTTCCTATTTCCGATGAGATGAAGCGAAGGACGGGCAGACTACGCCTGGCTTTGCCAGTATATATGTTAAAAAAGCGAAGACTGCCCTGCGTCGTGTCCGGCGTAGCTCATGCGAAGATGGAAGCTCGGTAGAGCAAAGCCTGGGCTACATGTATTGATATGATTACCATCAAGGAATGCGGGGAACAATTAGTGGATCTAAAAAAAGCTTGCCCGGGAGTGGTTATTCGTTTAGGCAAGAAACGAATGAAGCGCGAAAAGACAGCCTATTTGCGCCAAACTGTTGCCGTAATGCTCCATAAAGCCCAGGGTTATTTACCAAAGGGTGTAAATTTTTTGATTGGTGATGCTTGGCGACCACAATATGTGCAAGAAGGTATTTTTAACGGGTTTATTGCTAGGTTTTCTAAGCGACATCCCAAGTGGACAAAGCAAAGAGTATTAAAAGAAGTAAATAAATATGTAGCCGATTCCAAGGGGAAGTGGGCTTCCGGTCATATGACTGGCGGAGCTATTGATTTGCGCTTGATAAAAAGTGGTCGCAAAGTACCAATGAAAAGCAGGAGGTTAACCTATCAGGAAAATGCCTTATCTTCCCAGCCAAAATTACCAGCATATATCCAGAGAAACAGGCAACTAATGTTTAATGCTCTTGCCCAAGCTGGTTTGTCTAATTACCCCAAAGAGTATTGGCATTGGTCCTATGGTGATATCCAATGGGCCAAGCGCAATAGCAAGAAGAAAGCCATTTACGGAGTCATTACCAACCCCAAAATCATCACCTAAGCCCCTCTGGGATAATCAGCTCTGGGAGCGGGAAAACCCTTGACATAAGGGGTGTTTTGGAGTAAGTTGGTCTGATACGGATAAGGTTGTCTAAGGAGGGGGTTTACAACTAAAAACAGGAGAAATATGGGTAGCATGATTACAGTGCTAGCGCCTTTTATTATATCGGCGTCATTGCAAACAAATCTTTTGGCAGATAGCCTAAAAATTCTCCCGGAAAACCGGGTGATTTTGCCAAAGGTGCAAGCTTTCTTGGGGGAAAAGAAAAGCCCTATCCCAGCCAGTGAGCTCTTGAAGTATTCTAACTGGGAGATGATCGTGGCTCTCTCCAACGCCGAAAGCGGTTATGGCAAGCACTTAGGCGGGGACTACAATGCCTGGGGGATCAAGGACTTTCGGAAAGGGAGTGCTAACTTTGGTAAAACCCGGGATTTCACTTCTTGGGCTGAATCAATTGAGTATACTTCCGAACTCCTATATAAATACGACAAAGAAGATGGGGAGCCCACTGCTTCAGGTATGGTAGCTAGATGGAAGTATGTGAAGCCTTATGCCCACTGGATTGGCAATGTGAATTATGCGCTGAATGATCTGGAATCGCACATCCAAGCCTAATCAATCTAATCTCAAATTCAACCCGAATAGAACACGGTATATACCGTGTTCTATTGTATTACTGTCATTCCCGACTCGCGTCAGCCCTCCATAGCTCTTCAGAGCGACGGATGGGATCGGGAATCCAGACATAAAACAAAAAGAAACATTTTCTTTTTTCTGTCTAGATTCCCGATGTCGGATGGCTTTGCCTCTGGCTCGAGGATGACAAAATAAAGAAGATGTTTCATTATTTTAGTATAAGAAAAAGGCTGGACGAGACACCCAAGAAAAAATAATTTGGTGCTGCCAGCCTTTTTATGTCAGGTTGGCGAGAAATCATCAAAGCGATGAAACGCACCAACTGACGGTGTCCATGGTCATAAACCGATCAAATAATGACCAAACCCTTTGCCACTCTTATGGTTTCAACGAGCAGAGCCCGAAGTTAACCGTTTTTGTTCAAAGGTGCAAGATGAAACAAAGTTTTGATTTTTGTTTTAAGGAACAATAGCGGGCGTGATCGGCGCCCGTAACGAGTAGCGAAGGAGTTGATCCACCAACCGGTGGCTGTTGAACCACCTCCTTCGGCCAAGGGTTTTTTGTCTAGGTAATAATATCAATGTCCAGGAAATTATAACATTGTAGTATAAAAGTCCTTCTTCGTCAAGGCGTTTCTGGCATTTTTGAAGTATTTTTAGCCTCCAGAGCCAATAGTTTATTTCTTATCCCCAGCAGTTATAATGGGGTTATGTTGATTGCGCCGCATTTCTTAGTGGGAACAGTGATTGCCGCATATGCACCGGAGGCAGGGCCAGCGGCTTTGGCGGCTCTAACTAGCCACTTTGTTTTAGACGCCATTCCACATCGGGATACGATTGGTGGTTTTCATCTAAGCGCGCCTAATTTTCTTCTGCGGATCGGAGTTGATGCCGTTATTACTCTGGTATTGTTTTTTAGTTTGGTGCCAGTTGATCGCTGGATTTATGCTTTTTCCCTGAGTATCATAGCTATCTTACCTGATTTAATTGAAACGATAGGTTTATTTTGGCCGGCTTGGTATCGGTTGCCAGTAATGAAGCAGTTTCATCATTGGCATACCCAGACATTGCAATATAACGGCCAAGGCCTGAATTGGTTTTGGGGGCTTCTCCCACAGATTGTCATTATCGCGGCGGCTATTTATTTTTTGATTACAAGACCGTTATGAAATCCTCCGAAGCGCTATCTATATCGGGATCCTCCTTCGCATAAAGCTACGGAAGGACAGGGAGGATAATTTCCTATTCCCGATGAGATGAAGCGAAAGGGGACCATCACAAAACCTCTGCCCTAAGAGGCAGAGGTTTTGTTAATATTTAAATAATAGCTAGCTATTTTTGTTTTGCATACCTAAATTATTTTTTAGGCATGAAGATCTCGTAGAGGCCGAAAATGACATAAATAATACCAAGCACTACTGCGAGAGTAAAGGCCCACTCTTTTTGGATGAAGACCAAGATCAGGTCCACGATACCGATTAAGAGATAAAGATACGGCATACGTTTGTCCCCCTTTCTTTATAAGTATTACCTAGTTGGCAAAATAGTAACCAATCTAATTATACCAAAACTAGCCCAGTACGGCTCCTACTATGGTAGGGTGGCCCCGCAGAAAATCCCGGTCTCCGGTTAGGCTCTTGCCTTCTAAGCAGATTATCTCTAACTGGAGGCTGTCTTCAGATGTAGTAACAGCAATATGGTTATCGGGAGTCAGCCAGACCTCGCCAGTTTTGAATGACCCCTGAGTTGGTATAACTCTTCCAAAAGCAATTTTTAGACGCTTGCCCTGCCAGAAAGTATAAGCGCCGGGTTTAGGGCAGTAGGCCCTGATTTTACGTTCAGTGATTTCGGCGGCTTCCTGCCAGTTAATTAGGCCGTCCTCTTTTTCAATGAGATGGGTGTAAGTGGCTCGAGACTCATCTTGTGGCGTTAGCATAATCCGACCTTCCAGATATGGAATTAAATTTTTTTCTAATAAGTCAGCTCCGACCTTTGCTAATAGATGGCTAAGTGAGAGCTGGGTTTGAGTTGCTTCTATAGGTACGGGCTTGCTGATAGCAATAATAGGGCCGGCATCTACCTCTAGCACCATCTTCATTAGGGTGATTCCGGTAGTGGTATCACCGTTCAGGATGGCAGCAGCGATGGGAGAAGCCCCCCGATATTTGGGGAGGTAAGATCCATGGACATTTACGATACTTTCTTTCGGGATGTCCAGAATCTCCTGGGGCAGAATTTTGCCATAAGCAGCCACGATAATGACATCTGGATTAGTTGTTTTAATCTGGGCAATGATATCCATGTTGTTTTTGAGTTTAGCCGGTGTCCAGACGACTAAGCCCTGCGCTAAAGCCAGTTGTTTAATCGGACTAGGTTGGGGCATACCATTCCTGCCGACAGGTTTGTCTGGTTGCGTGATAACAGCAGCAATATCTAATTGAGGGTTTTCTAATAAAGCTTGTAGAGAAGGCACGGCAAATTCGGGTGTGCCCATGAAGATTACTCGGTATTTTTTATCAGCTGTTTTCATGCCTCATCCTCTCATTTAAATTTGATAGGTATAGATTTGTTTGGGGCTTGCTAGCCGATCAACAAATAAGATTCCCTCTAAATGGTCTGTTTCATGTTGGATAATCCGCGCTTCTAAATCCTTTGCCTCAAATTTGATTTCTTTATTATTAATACCAAGAGCCTTAACGGTAATTTTTTTATAGCGCTCGACCTGGCCAAACAAATTAGGGAAAGACAGGCAACCCTCTTCGCCCATTTCAGTTTTAGCAGAGGTCTTGATAATTTCAGGGTTGATTAAAATCGTGAGTGACAGGTCGGGGGTTTTATCAGTGGACTCTTTAGGTTTTTTGTATTCATAAACTAGCACTCGCTTAAGTACTCCAATTTGCGGCGCTGACAAACCAACCCCGCCACTGCAACGCAAAGTTTCCACTAAGTCTTTGATCAACCGCATGGCAGCTTTATCCAGTCTCTTCACCGGCTGGGACTTCTCCCGCAGCTTCTTGCTGTTGTAAGTTAGTATCTTCTTAACCATATTATTATTCCCCGAGTGAAATTTGTTATAGCAAATGAAATCGAGGGGTTACCTTAATTTTAGTATACATTACCCCTCCCAACCTCCCCTTGGTAAGAGGAGGAGAGGTGGGGTTGCCAGTTTTATGCTATTATAAAGTATCTTGCACCTTAAGGAGGTGAAAAAACCGTGAAGCTATTTGGAGTAAAGATTCTTCATTATGGCTACAGCAGTGAGTCTTATCCGGGATTGGATGACTCATACGTTGGCCTTTTCAGCCCCCGGTACTTTTTCGTTATGGCTTTGGATGAACAAGATATCATCACCAAGATAGAGCATCTTTTACCGGAAGATGTGGAAAAAGCCAACGATGCTATCGGTAAGAAAGTCTGGCAATCACTGGGTCAGAAAGGTATTGAACATGCCTTCGAGATTTTCGTCAACGAAGTCAAAACGTCCGGTGACGGAGTGGTAACTGAGCAAGATTGCAAAGACGCCCTACAGCACTTTGGCCAACAGCCAATCAAGCATTCACTGCCTGCTTCGGCAGGATGGGTTCGCTACCAGAGGGCCATATCTAGTTTTCATCCCTGAGAACGTCACCCTCTTCTTTAATCGTTCATTTAAGGCCGGATCCCTTCCGGCTTTTTTGTTTGTGGTTTTTGTCTTTTGGGGTCTGCCCATTGGAGGTGGGTGTTTCTGTCTCTCAAAATCAGCCCTTGGAGCCCGAGCGTTAATGAGCCAATAAAATTGTTGCTGCGGAGCCAACTGTTCGAAGCGTAAGCAAGTTTGGCAGAGCGGAAAGACAATTTTATTAGGCGAATAGTGAGGACGACGGGCTGAAGCTTTTGGTTACTTTTCCAGAAAAGTAACAGAAATTAAGGTCGCTTTGAAAGCGACCAGATCCCTCCACTATGGTCGGGATGACAGTGGGAAGATCCTGAAACAAGTTCAGGATGACGGGATATAAGGTAACCCCTCGATTACACTCGGGGAATAAAAGAGTTAAGAGATGTTATCTTTTAATTTAAAATTAGATCCTTCGGCCATGCTCAGGATGCGAGAAAATTGGCATTAAGGTTTTTTGTTTTTTAAATTTTCTCGCACTTTCCACCAGAATAATTTGCCTGGATTATCAATCTTACTTTCCTTCACCTCTGCTAAAAGCTGTCTAATTTCTTGAACCCCTAAGCGCTTAAAAAACCCTAGGTAAAAACTAAAGGAACCCGGTCCTTTTTTGGCCGTTTCCTTGAAGAGATTTCTAGCCTCATCCACCAAAAGATGGAGCTCGGAGTGGAGGTGTGGATTACGCTCCCGAACCCTCAGGTTGGCTAAATCGGCCTTGATATCGTCCATAACTCTATTGTATCAGGGCCAAGCCATAGGAGGATTTTAAGGTGCCAGAGCTCATTATTGACTAATTCTCCAAAATGAGCTAGAATATCCTTGCTTTGGTTAAGCCTTTTTGATAAGATGCCAAAGTAAACAAAAATCAAATCACATATATAGATAAGTAACGGGCTTGGACAAATATCTCACAATTTCCTTGGTTTCCAGAACGATTGCCGGAGCTTTATATTTAGTTGAACGATTTACCTAATTCAACCCTAAAAAGACTTTTCTAGAAGTAAGGGTTGAGGCCCTTATTTTTTTATCTTCGCGAGCGAAGATAAAACCCTCCGTAGCGATATCTATATCGCAAGAGACAAATGATCTACTTGCGATGAGATTGAGCGCAGGACGGGTTAGCTCATTGCATATTTATCCCAGAATTTAATCCCCCGAAGCATTATCTACTTTGCGAAGAGGCTAAATAGCCTAATTCGCAAAAAGATTATGCGAAGGGTGGATATTCAAACTTTTCATATTAGACTCGCCCAGTATTCATAGGGCGTTCCGTAACTTGAAAATTAGGTCCACAAATTAATAAACTGTCCTTAGTTTATTGTAACTACCGATTAAGATTAAACTCTTGAGATAAGGTCAAGTTACTTAAGGGCTGTTGGTGGATGCCTTGGGAGAAGTAGACGATGAAAGACGTAGCAGGCTGCGATAAGCCTCGGGTAGGTGCCAAGCAACCTTTGATCCGGGGATGTCTGAATGGGGCAACCCATCTTGTGATGAACAAGATACTTTAGGGCTGAATATATAAGCCTTAAAGAGCGAACCGTGCGAACTGAAACATCTTAGTAGCATGAGGAATATAGAAAAATTTTTATTCCCTTAGTAGTGGCGAGCGAAAAGGGAAGAGCCTAAACTCTTATTGTGTTAAAGCCTATTGGCGTTGCAATAAGGGAGTTAAAAGGAATTGCATTCTTGAGCAATAGATCAAGTCAGGAGTCAAAAATTATTTTCTTAGCAGAAGGTCTCTGGAAAGAGCAACCATAGCGGGTGATAGTCCCGTATGCGAAAAGAAAATAACTCTGAGCAGTTTCCTTAAGTACGGCGGGACTCGTGAAATCCTGTCGGAAATCGCCAGGACCATCTGGCAAGGCTAAATACTGCTTCTCACCGATAGTGAACTAGTACCGTGAGGGAAAGGTGAAAAGTCCCCCGAGAGGGGAGTGAAATAGTACCTGAAACCAACTGCCCGTTTAAAAGTCGGAGCCCCGCGCAAGCGGGGTGACGGCGTGCCTTTTGTAGAATGAGCCGACGAGTTAATCTCAACAGCGAGACTAAGAACGTCAAACGTTCGGAGTCGTAGCGAAAGCGAGTGTGAATAGCGCGATTTAGTTGTTGGGATTAGACCCGAAACCGGGTGATCTAATTATGGTCAGGCTGAAGCTGCCCTAAAAAGCAGTGGAGGGCCGCACCCACTTACGTTGAAAAGTGAGGGGATGAACTGTGATTAGCGGAGAAATTCCAATCGAACCCGGAGATAGCTGGTTCTCTTCGAAATATATTTAGGTATAGCCTCATGTGTTCCCGGAAGTGGTAGAGCTACTGAATGGATTCGGGCGGGAAACCGTACCGTGTCCAATTAAACTCCGAATACTTCTCGGTCAATAACATGGGAGTCAGTCTGTGACGGCTAAGCGCCATGGGCGAGAGGGGAAAAACCCAGACTGCCAATTAAGGTCCCTAAATCTCAGCTAAGTGTGAAAGGAAGTAGAAATACATAAACAACCAGGAGGTTGGCTTAGAAGCAGCCACCCTTTAAAGAAAGCGTAACAGCTCACTGGTCGATGCATTTCTGCGCCGAAAATTTATCGGGGCTCAAGCTGAGTACCGAAGTTGCAGATTAGTTCCGATTCATCGGAACTAGTAGTAGAAGAGCGTTCTGCTCGGCTGTGAAGTTCCAGCGAGAGCTGGGGTGGAGCGAGCAGAAGTGAGAATGTCGGCACGAGTAACGTGACAACGCAGGTGAAAAACCTGCGCGCCGAAAACCTAAGGTTTCCTGGGCTATGTTAATCATCTCAGGGTTAGTCGGTCCTAAGGCGAGGCCGCAAGGCGTAGTCGATGGACAACAGGTTAATATTCCTGTACTACAAGCAATTCGTCCGAAATTGGGCGCGTTCTACGCCAGGAAGGTCGTCCTGACGCAAGTTGGGATGGACGCCTGGTTGCAGATGTGTTCAATTTAGCTATGGGGTGACACGGGTTGGTAGGTCAAGCGGGCACAGGTTTACCCGTCTAAGCTTTAAGTAGGGTTCCTTTGGCAAATCCGGGGAGCCGCCGTAAGGCAACTGCGAGAAGTAATGGAAAGTGTTCTGGCTTGCCAGAGCGCGATTTGACTCATCCAAACCGTCAAGAAAAACCTCTCTGCGAGAATTGCTGGTATCCGTACCACAAACCGACACGGGTAGGTAGGTCGAGTAGACTAAGGCGATCGAGATAACCCTCTTTAAGGAACTCGGCAAAAAAGCGTCCGTAACTTCGGAATAAGGACTGCCTCCACGATTTTAGTTTTCTAGGGTCAAGGAGGCCACAGCTAAAGTTTTTCATGCGACTGTTTAGCAAAAACGCAGGTCTCTGCCAACTCGAAAGAGGATGTATAGGGACTGATGCTTGCCCAATGCCAGAAGGTCACGTAGATTGGTTATTCTGTATTTACAGGAAAAGCTGAAACACTAAGCCCTGGTGAATGGCGGCCGTAACTATCGACCATGGTAGTTGTAAAATTTGGCTATATGCTGGAACACCTGTTCTGTGAAAGATGTAGTATCCTGCGCTAGTCCTAATCATATACAATATAGATATGATCGAGACTCACAAAGCGTCAGGTGCAGGCAATCAGCAGGAAAGACTTTCGATGAAATCAATTTCCCCTGCCCTTGGCAATTTCCTATCGGGATTTGCTATGGGCGAAGGTAGTTTCATGGTTGTTTGTCGTCGGAGAACCGATTATAAACGAAATTGGAAACTATCTGCTGCATTTAATGTTTCTCAACAAGATGATGAACCTTTGTATCTTTTTCAGCGAACACTGCAATGCGGAAGTTTGCGAAAAGCAGGAAACAACGGGTGGTATTATGAGGTCAATAATCTAGTTGATCTGGCCACTAAAGTTATCCCTTTCTTTGATCGCTTCCCATTAATAGGTACGAAGCATCAAGAATTCCTTCGTTTCAAAGAAGTAGTCAATATTTTGTCACAATCAACGACAAATAACATTGATTACTTAAAGGTATTATCTTTGCGAGAACAAATGAATCGCGGCGGCAAACGGAGATATTCCAAAGAAAGAATCCTCAGAGACTATACGCCAAACTTGTTAGTGATGAACTGACGAGATGATATAGTCCGATCTCATGGGCGACCATGAGTGTTAATCAGAAATGATTAACCCTTTCAAAAAAGAAAGGTAACATTAATGAACGGTCCTAAGGTAGCGAAATT
>CAYGXX010000022.1:0-11594 GCA_964354145.1 uncultured Candidatus Saccharibacteria bacterium | reverse complement strand
CAGTGGCACCACGGCCCGCCAGCCGGCTGGACGCTCAAACTACAGTAAGCATCACTACCAAGCCTGCTGACCGCAACCCCATCGTCGCTGCCAATATGAAAGCTACCCTGCAAAAGGTACAAGAAGAGATCAAGAAAAGCGAGGAAGCCCTAAAGGTCCCGAAATCCCAAATTTACGAGGGGTATGCCAGTTGGTATGTCTTTGGCAACGGCATGAATACTGCCAGCCGGCAATTCCCCCGAGGCTCTACGCTTCGGGTAATAGCAATCAAATCAGGAAAGTATGTTGATGTGGTAGTAAATGACTTCGGTCCGGAGGACTGGACCGGCATCGATCTAGACCTCAATCACGTGGCATTCGCGAAGCTTGCTCCCCTGGGAGCAGGGATTATCAATATTCGCTACTATAAAATCTAGTTGACTCCCATTCGTCACATGTCATGCTGAATTTATTTCAGCATCTCCAAGAAAGATCCCGCCTGCCCGGCCAGGGAAACGAGCTCAGGATGACGGAGGGGCAGGCGTTCTAACTTACTACTATTAAACTCACTGGAGTGGACCTAACTGATTTAAATACTATCCGCTTGATCTTGCGGGAATACAACCTGCTTGCCCAAAAAAGGCTCGGGCAACATTTTTTAACCAATGCACAGATTTTACAGGAGATTACTAAAGCTGCGCGCCTAACGGATAAAGATGAGATATTGGAGATCGGACCGGGGCTAGGCACTCTCACCCGAGCCTTGGCGCAGACTGCTAAGCGAGTAGTAGCTATTGAAAAGGATGTCAGTATGGCCAAAGCTTGCCGGGGAATAAACTCCGACCTCTCCAATATGAAGATTGTGGAAGGTAATGCTCTGGCTTTGAGTGATGCTTTCTTCAAAGAATATTTTCCGAAGAAAAAGTACAAATTAGTAGCCAACTTGCCTTATTACCTCACCTCAGCGATTATTCGCTTTTTCCTGGAAAGCAAATATCGCCCTGTTATGATGGTGTTGATGGTGCAGCGTGAGGTCGCTGAACGCATGACCTCGGAGCCCCCTGATGCCAATCTCCTGAGTGTCGCGGTGCAATTTTACAGCAGCGCCGAAATAATTACCCTGGTACCTAAACAAAACTTCTGGCCTCAACCTAAAGTGGATTCAGCGGTAATCCGAATTATTCCTCACCGGCAACTACCCGCCCAGATTGATGAAAAAAAGTTTTTCCGGCTGGTCAAAGCAGGTTTTGGGGAACGCCGCAAACAATTACATAATTCTCTAGCCGGTGGGTTACACCTAGACGATGCTAAAGCCAAACAAGTTCTAGCAAAAAGCCGAATTGCCCCAGAACGCCGCGCTCAGACCCTAACAATTACTGACTGGATCAAGTTATATCAAAACATCGAGAAATTATAAATAAAATACGGAGGATTTATGACATTAACTGAACATAAAGGATCGCACAAAAGGCATCGTCCTAAAAATGTTAATATGCTTCATCAAAGCCAGCTAGGGGTACATGATAAAATTGCCTTAACCCTTACCATGGCTGTAGGCACTATGTATGCCGTCTATCTATTTACGGTTCTTATAGCGGGCTGGATGCTTTGGCAAACATATTTTGCAGATAAGCCATTCGATCCGTATCCCTTCGCTTTTCTGCTCTTTTTAGGAAACATCATCCAGCTTCTCTTGATGCCGTTGATTCTAGTGGGTCAGAATATCCAAAACCGGCATGCCGAAATTAGAGCGGAAGAAGAATTCAAAACCACCGAATCGAGCTATAGAGACATCGAACATATCTTAGCTCATCTGGACAAACAGGATAAAGAGCTGCTCAAGCAAACCAAATTGCTCGAGGATCTGGTTTCCAAAAAATATTAAAATATTGGATTAATGGGAACGCTTTACGTGGTCGCCACGCCGATCGGCAATTTGGGGGATATTACCCTGCGGGCTTTGGAAATTTTACGCATGGTAGATTTAATCGCTGCCGAGGACACTCGCACCAGCAAAAAATTAGTGTCTCATTATAATATCGGTACGCCTCTCATTTCTTACCACCAACACAGCCGGATAAATAAAATCGATTATTTAGTAGAGCAATTGTCCGCTGGGAAAAACATCGCCCTAATTACTGACGCGGGGACCCCCGGCATCCAGGACCCCGCTGGCAGGCTTGTCAAAGCGGCACGTAGGGCTGGTGTAGAAATCTTGGCAATCCCGGGAGCCTCGGCTCTCACTGCCGCCCTTAGCATCGCTGGAGAACCCACCGACAATTTTATCTTCCTAGGATTTTTACCTAAGAAAAAAGGGCGCGAAACCTTATTTAGGAAAATCGCTGATGAAGATCTACCTATTTTAATCTATGAGTCGCCTATGCGGGTGGCAAGGACTCTACGCGACATAGAAAAATTCCTGGGCAATAGGCAAGGAATGATCTTCCGCGAACTGACTAAAAAATTTGAAGAGGTTAAAGCAGGCAGCGTTGCCGATCTAGCTGAATATTTTACCAATAAACCCCCGAAAGGGGAGTTTGTTATAATGATATTGCCCGCTTCGCCGAATCGAGGCGAGCCCAATAAAAGATAATTATGGCGGATACTAAAGCTACTAAAAAACCTAAAGGTTTAACAAAGCTCAAAAAGCTGGTCCCAAAAAAGGGAAGCTATATTATTGTATTGCCCGATGAGGTGGAAGAGGGCTTGCATTGGCTGTTTTGGACATTAGTAATTCTCGTAGTGGTATTTTTAGCCAGCGCAGTCATAATTAATTACACTGACTTTCCTAAAACTCTGTCTCTGCTGTTCTAGAAAGCCCCTAACATAAGTTAAGGGCAAGGCTTCACCTGAATGAAAAAAACTTTTTTGTTCCCTGGAATTAAGAGAGCAGCCTCTTTGGCATTGGCGGCACGAACAAAAAAGTGCTGCCCATTCTTATAAACCAGGTAAGCTCCTGATCCAATTCGAGGGCCCACCTGGTATTGGAAAAAGTACTGAGGATACCGCTGGACAACCAGATCTAAGGCCTTCAGAATGGCCTCATTTTGGTTTCTGGTCTTAACTCGTCCAGAGAACGATTTCTCAAATTCTCCGTCTGTGGGGTGATACCCCATGAAGACGAACTTCACGCTGAAAAGTATTGCGCCCGGGATAGACGTATCGGGGAATAACACTGCCGTGTCCCCCCGACATCGGTCTTTACGTCTGGTCCTGGTCATGATATCACTTCCTTTCAAGGAACCAAATTCATTATAAACTACCACAGCCTCTCCTATAAGTCAAGAATTTTCTTGACCAGAGGCGATTTTTTTGATATAATAAAAAATTAGTTTAAATCCTTAAAAGGTGAAAATAAACATAAAAATTCTCCAAACTATAGGTGTAATCCTGGTCTCCTCCAGCTTAATTGCCGGCGGTTTCATTTGGTTTGCCAGAACTACTCGCGCTCAGGAGCTCCTTCCAGCCTACCAATATGAGATTGCGGAACAGAGCGTTGACCCAATCTTAGAGCCCAGCCAACCCGGATTCCTGATGGTCAAGTTAAGAAACATTGGGGCGGAAGCCTGGCCAACTCAAGAGCTCTATTTAAGCAGCATCTATTTTGACGGCACTGACGGCCGCTCTAGTTCATTTGCCACCTCGGCTTGGATTGATCGGGCCCGCATTCTAATAGACAGTTCAATTAATGACAAAGAAAGCATCCGCCCCCGCGGCGTGGTCACTTTTAATATTCCGATCCAAGCGGTGATCCGCAAAGCCTTGTATCAAGAATATTTCAAACTTCATTTGGGATCAACAATTATGACCGGCCCCGTTATTAAGTGGATTGTTCAAGTAGGCAACGAACTAAGCTATCAGGACACGATGGGTAAACAAATCAAAATCTGGTTGAGCGACCAACGCCTTTGGGCGATTGAAAACAATGTAGTGATTTTAGATACTCCCATTTCTAGCGGCAAGGCTGGTTATGCCACTCCGAAAGGAAAGTATAAAATCCTTGTTCACATAGATACTGCCTATTCCAGCAAATACCATCTCTTTATGGATAATTGGATGGCGCTATATAACGAATGGGGATTCCTTGGCTATGGTCTCCATGCTCTGCCTCACTGGAAGGTTAAGCAAGGCAACCGAGTAGAGGGAGAGATTAAAGATGGTCGTCTGTATACTAATGGTAAGCTCTACGAAGATTACATGCACTTAGGCAAAGTAATGTCTCATGGTTGTGTCAGAGTGGGGATTGATCCGGCTAAAGTATTGTATAACTGGGCGCCCAATGGCACCCCAGTAATTATCTCGGCCTAAACTCACTAGGCGGTAGTCCGGATCATTCTTTCGAGCTTCTCGGATACTTTTTTGTCTGCCCTCAATAGTTCTTTGGCGGCTTCTTTGCCCTGGCCGATCTTTTCCCCTTCAAATTCGTACCAAGTACCTGATTTACTGATTATCCCGCGGCTCAAGCCCAGATCCAGTAGTTCGCCTTCCCGCGATATGCCCTGAGTAAACATTAGATCAAACTCGGCTTGCCGGAAAGGAGCTGCTACTTTATTTTTGACTACTTTGACTCGCACCCGATTACCCACCGTTTCCTCACCGGACTTGATTGCTTCAATCCGCCGAATGTCCAACCGCACCGAAGAGTAATATTTGAGAGCATTGCCACCCGTAGTGGTCTCTGGATTGCCGAACATAATGCCGATCTTCATCCTCAACTGGTTGATGAAAACTACCGAGGTCCTGGACTTACTCACACAAGCAGTGATCTTTCTTAAAGCCTGGCTCATCAACCGCGCCTGGAGCCCCATATGGGAATCTCCCATATCTCCCTCTATCTCCGCCCTCGGCACTAGCGCTGCTACTGAATCAATGACAATCACCTCGACTGAGTTAGACCGCACTAAGGCTTCTACAATATCTAGGGCTTGCTCACCGTTATCCGGCTGGGAAATCAACAGGTTTTTGGTATCTACGCCGATCCGCCGGGCATATTCCGGATCTAGGGCATGCTCAGCATCCACGAAGGCAGCTGTCCCACCATGTTTTTGAGCCTGAGCAATCATATGGAGAGCCAGGGTAGTTTTGCCGGAAGATTCAGGGCCAAAAATCTCAGTTACCCGGCCTCGAGGAATCCCACCCACCCCCAGAGCTATATCTAAAGTTAAGGAACCGGTAGGGATAACCTCTACCTCCACGTGTTCAGCATCGCCTAGACGCATCACTGCCCCTTTGCCGTATTTCTTTTCAATCTGGCCAAGAGTATCAGCTAAATTATCAGAAATCTTGGGAGCGATTTTAGTTGGATTCATATTTATATTTTAGCTTAATAAAACTGTTAGCGATAGTTAGTGAATTGGACAGGGATCGTGATTTCTGGCTTTTGCTTTAAGTAGACCATCACTGCCTGCAGTTCATCCTTGCTTTTTGAGCTCACCCGGACCGCCTCGCCTTGAATGACAGTCTTGATCTTGGGCGTTTGGTCGCGGATGATTTTGTTAATTAATTTAGCCGTGTCCTGAGAGATCCCTTCAACCAGAGGGATAATTGCTCGGACTGCCCCGCCGCTGGCGGGCTCAGTTTTGCTCACCCCTAAAATCCGCAAATCTAGATTACGCCGAAGCAACTTGGATTTAATTATATCCATCACGGCATTGAACTTAAACTCAGTGGGGGCCACAATTACTAACTCGCCCTTTTCTTGTTTAATGTCGACATAAATGTCCTTAAAATCGTATCGGATAGCAATCTCGCGGCGAGCTTGGTCAAGAGCATTGACTAATTCCTGCTGGTCAATCTCGGAGACAATATCAAAGGAAAATTCGCTCGCCATTCTATTTCTTCTTTGTCATTCCCGACCTGATCGGGAATCCAGAAAATAAAATAAACAAAATATCTTTTTCTTTTTCTGTCTGGATCCCCGGGTCAAGCCCGAGGATGACAGATAAATTAATAATCTTGACCTTCTTTAAATTCTTCTTCTGAAGATGGGGTGCTACCAGCCACTCGCCCTACCAATTCTGTGCGCGACATTAAAATCTCTCTTGGCTTTGCCCCTTCACCGGGACCAACTATTCCCTTCATTTCTAATAAATCCAAGAGGCGAGCGGCGCGAGCGTAACCGATCCGAAATCTTCTTTGCAAATACGAGGCCGAGGCTTTGCCGGTGCGAACAACTAATTCAATAGCCTCATTTAAGAGGGGATCACCCTCTAATTCAATCTCAGCCTGTTTTGATTCTTTAGTTTCAGCGATTAATTCGTTAACATACTGGGGATTGTCCTGCTGTTTCACGAAATCCGTCACCGCTTTAATCTCTTTATCGCTCACAAAAACGCCCTGAATCCGCCGTGGCTTGCTGGCATCGGAGGGTTGGAATAACATATCTCCGTTGCCCACCAATTTATCAGCACCAACCGTATCTAAAATAGTGCGAGAATCCGTCCCGGAGGTTACTGCAAATGCTAGGCGAGAAGGAAAATTCGCTTTGATTAGCCCCGTAATGACATCTACTGACGGTCGCTGGGTTGCCAACACCAAATGAATGCCCACTGCCCGCGACATTTGAGCCAAGCGGCAGATATAGGCTTCAACTTCGCGAGCTGACACCGCCATTAAATCCGCCAGCTCATCAATAGTTAAGACAATGTACGGCATCCGGGAATCCGGATGTTCCCGATTAAATGCCTCAATAAATCTTACTTTATGTTCAGCGAACACTTTATAGCGGCGCTCCATTTCCGCTACCAGCCACCGGAGAGCACTAATAGTTTTATAAGGATCCACGATCACCGGCGCCAACAGATGAGGTACATCATTATAGGCAGTGAACTCTACCCTTTTGGGGTCCACCAAAACTAGCCGCAAGTCTGCCGGAGAGTTCTGATAGATCAAACTGATCAAGAGTGAGTTCAAAAAAACGCTTTTACCCATACCAGTCGCTCCCGCAATGAGCAAGTGAGGCATCCGAACTAAATCCGTAGCTACTGGAGTGCCGGCGACATCGCGCCCGAGGGGCATGCGAAGGTTGGAGCGCACCGCCTTAAAGGCATCGGATTCGATCAGCTCCCGCAGGCGCACCAAGGAGGCTTTTTTATTGGGTACTTCAATGCCCACTAGAGACCTCCCGGGAATTGGGGCTTCAATCCTAATGGGATGGGCCGCCAAAGCAAGTGACAGATCATTGGATAGATTATTAATCCGGGAAAGTTTGATGCCGGCCGCGGGTTTGAGCGTATATTGCGTCACCGTGGGACCAACATTAACTTCGGACATCTCTACCTGAATGCCAAAATCCTCCAAGGTCTCTTGGATAATGCTCACATTCTGCCGAATATTACCGCTGTCTACTTTGGTCACGGCATCACTCAAAAGATCCACCGGCGGCAGTTTGAAATCCCCCGAAGGGGCAAATTGAGGAATGAAATCAGCTGCCTCATCAGGCATTTTTTTCCGAACAAAGGTCGGAGCGACTTCCAAATCCGCCTCCCCCGGCTTGAGGGATTCCGGAGCTTCTTTGGTTTCTTCCTCGTCCTCTTTTTGGGACCCACTGCCCTTCCTACCCACATTATGAATAACCAACTTGGGGGAACGGGGGAAAGCAGGGATATTCAATTTGGCGCGGTAGTAAAGTTCTCGCAAGGGCTGACCGAAGACAAACAGCAAAGAGATAGCCAAAGCTACTATTAAAATCAGCAGGGTCGCCCAAAAATCTACCAAGCGGACCAACGCCAGAACAATCCCCAGCCCAATATAGCCGCCGCCGGCGCCGCTCTGTGCCACCCACAAACCACTTTCCGGCGCCACAAATAAATGTAGTAGAGCAGACAAAGAAATAACCAGCAGTACTAAGCCCACGGTATTAGTGGTGGTAAATTTATATTTCACTGGGTAAAACAAAGCAATGCCTGCTCCGACAAGTACTATCGGCAAAATAAAACTAGTCCAACCCAGCCCCAACCGCAAAGCAGCGAAGAAGATATTGCCCACACTACCAGCAACTCCCAGGATCGCCAGAAGAGTAAACACACCTAAGCCTAGGGAGAGCACCGCTATGATCTCGCGCAAGATATGCGGTTCTAACTCTAGATCCAAATTCAGCCCCTCTACCCACTTAGAGGTCTGATAGGAACGATAGCGGTAGGGTCTTTTCTTTTTTTTAGCTCTAGCCATCAAAAAATTGCCTAGATAACAGGTTAATTATAGCATAGGATAGATTATAGGAGGAAAATGCCAAAAAAGGGCTCCTAGATTGACAAAAATCTGATATCATGATATAATAAACTAATAACTATTAATTTATCTCAAGATGGTCAGAACTAATACCCCTGATGCCCCCGAACCTAACCAAGACCACAGCCAAGAATTGCCCCCTCGGCTCTCGGCGGCAGAGTATGCTCGTCAGGATGAGGAAGCAGCCGAGCAAGAACAGGCTCGCAAAAAGGCTGAAGTCAGAGCAGCGCGCAATAGAAAAACTCAGGAATTGTACGGCGAAGACGCGATCAGGAACCGGGTTAACAAACCCTTGATGCCCTCGTTGTTTTCTAGATGGAGAAAGACTTTATACGAGAGTAAGAAAAGGGGTCTTGAAGCGGAGCAGACAAAACTGCAAGGTATGCTGGAGGGGAAGCTTGCCGAAATTACTGAACGCAAACGTGAGAATGCAGTCGCATTAATCGCCGCCAACAAGGAGGTACGCTTGCTTAGTCAAAAAGCAGCGGTTTACCAAAAGGAAATTGATTCCAACACCGCCCTTAATGATGAGGACAGAGAGTATTACGAAACCTTATTGGACTCTGTTAATGTTTTACTTAAGGCGGCAAAAGATAAATTAAAAGATGCTGAAATTGTGCAGAAAGTTGAAGTGGAAGACTTGTCTCGCGAAGAGGCGTGGGCTAAAATTGCTTACGGCGAAGCCATTAATGCCCGTCAAGCTAAGGCGGCTCAAGCAGAAATGAGCCTTTTCTGGTTAAGAGACAGGCGCTGGGCTGGTCAACTCAAGCGTGATAAACAAACTTTAAGAGAACTAGGCGCTATGGCAATGACGCAAGAAGAGCTAGCAGAAAAGAGCGTCCCCGATATTTATTATGAAAGAGTTTTTGGACGAAATCATGAAGCCGCCAAGAAAGAGGGGATACCTACCGCTGGCGAACAAGCTCCGGAGCCAGTAGAAAAACCTGACGAAGAGTATTCCAAACCTGCGGTGGAAACTGAGCCTCGTCTTTGGCAAATTGGGGATCGGGTCGGCCGCACCAGTGTTGATTTTGAAAATAAGCCAGAAGGAGTTCTGGGGATTATTGAGGAATTAGCTGATATGAAAGCAGGCTCTGGTGTGGCCAAAGTTAAGTGGGATACTGGTGAGATTAGTTCTCTCCCTACATCTGATCTGCAACCGTCAGATATTTGGCTCACAAACATGGGCTACAAGGATTTAGCAGCATACGAGACATTACTGGAAAAGCAGAAGGAGGACATTGCTCGCCAAGCAGAAGAAAAAAGAATTGCTCAAGAAAAAAAGAAAGCGGAAACAGCCCCTATCGCCCCTAAGACAGCAGAAACAGAGACAGTTCTCATGCCCTTCCGGATTGGCGGCAAAGTCCATTACAGAGCAGGAGGAGATAAAGATTGGGAAGAGTGGGAAGTAGAAAATATTACCTCGGATGAAAGATTTGTTCTCATCACCCGCATCGGTCCCGGAGTCCCGAAAAGAGAGCCCGCCTTAGAGGCTACTAAGCTACGAGAGTTACAAAAAGAATACGCTGCAGAGAAGAACCTACCAGCACCTGGTGAACCAGCAGTTATTCCACCCCCAGCCGCCCCTGAGACAGTAGAACCATCTCCGATAGAAGGGAAGGCTCCTGAACAACCTCAACCCCCCGCAGCCGAGACAGCCGAACAAGCAAAAGCGGTCGAGGAAGCAAGGATTGCTGAAAAGGCCAGAGCCGAAGAGGCAAGAGTTGCTGAGGAGGAAGAGGCAAAAAGAGTTGCTGAAGAAGCCAGAGCAGCAGAGGAAGCAAAAAGAAAGGCTGAAAAGGAAGCCAGAGTGGCAGAAGAGGCAAGAGTTGCGGAAGAGACAAGAATAAAGGAAAACCTTGAAACCTTTAGTCCTCCTAAAGCTTTGGCTGAAGGAGAAGTATTCCGTGGATGGTATGATGATGTAGACGAGAAGCTCGAAGCTAAATTAAACCCGCCATTCACACTCACTGGCGAGCGTATGAATGAACAGCTTCTCCTTATTGAGATGCTGAGCACATTGAAGACGGACATCGATCGCGCAGACAGAATCATGACCTCCATCCCCGGCGGTCCGACGCTGGCATTCGGCGGGTACAAGCTCCAGTGGGCTCTTGACCTGCTCCACAGGCTCTATTCATGGATGGAAGAGGGGAGCAGCGGCAGGGGAATCGAGAACTGTCGGAAAAAGATCGCCGAGGAATGGGTCGGGTCGATATTCCCTCTCTTCTACAGGGCTCTTCCCGACGTAATCCGCGAAAGCCCGGTTCCTCCGGACAAGAGCTCACTTGAAGGATCCCTGGTCATTCTGGTCTTTGACCATATCCCGCGCGTGGTCAGGACGATTAACCAAGCTGCGCTCGGTCTGAACCTCGTCAGTCCTTCGCCTGGATCGCCCATCCCCAGGGACCAGAAACTGGAAATCCTCAATCGCTCGCAGACCGCCGACCCCTACCGGGCTAACACGATAAAGACCGTTCACCGCCCGGGGCTGCGGGGGCCCGGCGTCGCAATCCCTCCCCAGGTGGATATCTTACTCGGACAATAAACCTAACCAAACCCTTAAGTTTAAGGAGATCTAACATGGATAAAGAAGAGTTAGAACAAAAATTGAAGGAGTTAGTCGCCCAAGCGATGGCGGCTAATGACCAAGCCGATAATATCTTCAACGAAGCGCGAGATTTGGGTTTGCAAGGTGCCGCCGTCAACAAAGCGCTGGCTGACCTAAAAACCGGCAAATCAGCGGCAGAAGTGCTGGATGAATTAGAGCAGACTATTGATAAGATGTATGCCAAGGATACCGCAGCACTCAACCAAGAGATAGAATTAGAGAAAAGTACCGAGGAAGGCATACTCAAAAAGATCGCCTCCGACGAAGCCGATCAATAGATTCGCTTTATTATAACTTAGCTTAAGCCAAACCTGCTGCGGGTAGGTTATTACCAAATTAAACTTCGATCACTACCGGCAGAATCATTGGACGGCGCTGGGTTTCTTTATATAGAAAGTGACCGATCTCTTCGCGGATCTTTTGTTTGACATTATTCCACTCATCGGGCACACGTCTGCCTTTGCGCTTGCCGCCTAAAATTCGCCTTACCTCGCTGCGGGTGCGATTAATTAAATCCTCCTGCTCCCGCATATACACAAATCCGCGCGAGATAATATCAGGACTGCTAATTAGTTTGCCGGTCTTCTTTTCAATCGTAGCGATAATTACAAACATCCCTTCCTTGGCCATGGCTTGGCGGTCTCTAAGCACGATCTCCCCCACATCACCCACCCCTAGCCCATCCACCATAATCACCCCCGCCGGAACGGTCTCGCGGAGCTTCCGGGCGCTAGTTTTATCAATCTCCACTACATCGCCATTATCAATCATAAAA
>CAYGXX010000021.1:0-11920 GCA_964354145.1 uncultured Candidatus Saccharibacteria bacterium | reverse complement strand
GAAGTTGTCCTAACGGGTTATGTCCCGGATGCGGACTTACCCTATATTTATAATGGAGCCGACTTATTTGTCTTTCCCTCCTTATACGAGGGGTTTGGCCTGCCGCCTTTAGAAGCGATGGCTTGTGGAACGCCGGTGGTCTCCTCCCGCGCTTCCTGTATGCCTGAAGTGCTGGGAGAGGCAGCCCACTACTTTGATCCTGAAAAAGTAGAGGATATGGTAAAAGCCATAGCGGAGGTGGCTAAGAGCTACTCCTTGAAGCAAGAGCTCCGGGCGGCTGGTTTCAAGCAGGTTAAAAAGTACTCCTTTAATCAAATGGCCACCGAGACCCTTAAGGTTTATCAGCGAGTCTTAAATAATCTATAATCAGGGATAGGTAAACTTCTTCTTCCCGGGGCAAGTTATATAATATAGTGTGAGATTTATTAACGATAATTATTTATCAAAACTATGAATTTTGTTGAAGCTGTTTTGTGGTCAGCGGTCTTAAGTGCAATGGTAGCGATTCTGTACGCTAGTGGTTTAATTTGGTGGGTGCTGAGATTACCAGCAGGCAATGCTCGAATGCGGGAGATTGCTGCGGCAATTCAACAAGGCGCCCGGGCTTATCTCTCCCGCCAATACTTTACAATTGCGCTAGTGGCCGCAGTGTTAGTGGCAATAATTTGGATAGCCCTGGGCTACAAAGTTGCTCTGGGTTTTTTGGTGGGGGCGATCTTTTCTAGTCTAGCTGGTTTCATTGGGATGAATGTTTCGGTGCGGGCTAATGTCCGCACTGCCCAAGCGGCCCACTTAGGTATGCCCGCCGCTTTGGATGTAGCTTTTAAGGGAGGGGCCGTAACCGGTTTATTTGTGGTGGGGTTGGCTCTGCTCTCGGTTAGTTTGTTTTATGCTATCTTCCGGGATACCCAGGCCTTGGTGGGGCTAGGGTTTGGAGGAAGTTTAATTTCTATCTTTGCCCGGCTGGGCGGGGGTATTTATACTAAGGCGGCAGATGTGGGAGCTGATTTAGTAGGTAAGGTGGAAGCCAACATTCCTGAAGATGACCCCCGCAATCCCGCCGTTATCGCCGATAATGTAGGTGATAACGTGGGTGATTGTGCTGGGATGGCCGCTGACCTGTTTGAAACATATGCAGTAACAGCGGTGGCGGCAATGATTCTAGGCAAATTATTGTATAACGGGCAGTCGGATATAATAGTATTTCCATTACTGCTGGGGGCTATCTCTATCATCGCCTCTGTGATAGGAACTTTATTTGTGAAGCTGGGCAAGAGTAAAAAGATTATGTCGGCGCTCTACCTTGGTTTAGGGGTAAGCGGGGTTTTGGCAGCGTTTGGGTTTTATTGGGCTAGCCAAAGAGTATTGATTCCCCCGTTTTCTAGCGGGAATTTGTTTGGCGCCTCTTTAATTGGTCTAGGGGTAACTGCTTTGATTGTTTTGATCACGGAATACTATACTTCAACCAGTTTTTCACCGGTAAGACACATTGCAGCAGCTTCAGAGACCGGACATGGTACTAATATTATTGCGGGCCTGGCAGTAGGAATGAAATCAGTGGCCTGGCCAGTACTGGTGATTGTGGCGGCTATTTTGGGGGCGTATGCCTTGGCTGGTTTGTATGGGATCGCCCTCGCGGCGATGTCTATGTTATCGATGACGGGGATGATTGTGGCGATCGATGCTTACGGTCCCATTACTGATAACGCAGGCGGGATCGCTGAGATGGCCGAGTTGCCTGCAGCGGTGAGGCAGGTCACCGATCCGCTGGACGCGGTGGGCAATACCACTAAAGCTATTACTAAGGGTTATGCTATTGGTTCCGCTGGTCTAGCGGCGGTGGTATTGTTCACAGCCTATGCTCAGGATTTGCAACAGTTGACTCATACAACCTATCAATTTAGTCTGGGCGATCCAAAAGTTCTGGCCGGATTGTTTATTGGAGGGTTGCTGCCATATCTCTTTGCAGCGGTGTCTATGGAAGCGGTTGGCAAAGCAGCGGGCAGTGTAGTTAGGGAAGTCCGCCGGCAATTTAAGGAGATTACTGGCTTGATGGAGGGAAAAGCCAAGCCCGATTACGCTAAAGCGGTAGATATTGTGACGCGAGCGGCACTTAACGAAATGCTAATTCCAGCTCTCATCCCGGTGGTGACTCCTATTCTAGTCGGATTGATTCTGGGTCCGGTGGCCCTGGGAGGTATGCTGGTAGGCAGTATCGTTACAGGAATCTTTGTGGCCATCTCTATGACTACCGGGGGAGCAGCCTGGGATAATGCTAAAAAATATATTGAGTCAGGCCATTTAGGAGGCAAAGGGTCAGAAAGTCATAAAGCGGCAGTAACGGGCGACACAGTGGGTGATCCCTATAAAGATACGGCTGGTCCGGCGATCAATCCCATGATCAAAGTAGTCAATATTGTGGCTCTCCTCATTATTGGCTTCATTATTTAATAAGCTTAATCAAAGTTGGAGTGCAAACAGAACGGTTGGTGGACCATCAAGTCAAAGTAGAGGTAGTAAGCAAGGATGGTTTCTTAACTATTCTTTTTCCTGATGGACAGCAGCTGGTTTGGCCTATCAGCGATAAACAAATCTCTTCCGGAGTATTTTATTTAACCTTGTCCCCTACCTCAGTTTTGCCGACTAAACAAGAACTGGCACACCAAGTATTGCAAGAGATTCTTAAATTAGAAACATGAGATCACGCCACTGTACTTCTTATCAAGGGATGGGCTGGCTGGCAGTAGGAGGGCTAGTTTTATTAATGACCGGATTCTATTTAGTATCCGATGTAACTTATGCTGGTCGCATCTTCCCGGGTGTCCGAGTGGGCCAGACCAAATTGGGGGGGCAAACTCTGGCAGAGGCTACCCAATCAGCTAAAGGCTTAGTCCAGAGTTTGCGGCGTCAACAAATCGTTTTGGAAACTACTGGCTTTTCCCAGAGCTATTTGCCCAGAGATTTTGGATTAGTCTGGGCACCGGAATCCATTGCCCAAGCTGCCTTCCAATTTGGGCGAAGCAGCAATGTTATAGGTAATTTGGCGCAGCGCCTGCGGGCGATGTGTCTTGGAGTGATAGTCCCGGTGACCTACCAAGAACAATTGAATAAGTCAGAGCAAGTCATTACCCAACTGAAACGGAAGGTTAATCGAGCCGGGATAGACGGTGATGTGATAATCAGCCAGCGGCAGGCCACTATTAAGCCTGCTATTGGGGGCAGAATATTGGATAGCGCTGAATTGAGTAGTTTGCTAGAGCGGCGGTGGCAGATGTTAGATTTTACTCCTTTAACTCTTCCTATTAATGAATCCCCTCCAGTTTTTAATGACGAGTTGACTCAGATAACTGCCGATAAAATCAACCAGAGCTTAGCTATTCCCTACTTGTTGGTGTTAAGAGATCGTGAAATAAAACTGCCCCCAAATAATTTATGGGAATGGGTCGAGGTAGTTAAGCAGCGTAACTCTTTAGTGGTGCATTTGCGTCCGGCTGATTTAGCTAAGTATGTGGAGGATCTCAAAATACAAGTCGATCAACTAGTACAAGATGCCAATCTAACTATCAAGGATGGTAAGGTCATTAAATTCCAGCCTGATCAATTAGGTATTAATCTGCAGGTTGCTAAGACAGCAGAAGCCATACAAACTAATTTGCTCACCGAGCAGCACCGAGTAGAGGTAGCGGCTAACTATATTGAGCCCCGAGTTAAGCTAGGAGAGTTGAATAATCTGGGCATCAGTGAGTTGGTCGCCCGAGGTGAATCAAATTTCACTGGTAGCCCTAAAAATCGGCGACACAATATTAAAATAGGAGCGGCTAAATTTGATAAGGTATTAGTAGCGCCGGGTACCACTTTTTCCTTCAATAAAGTTTTAGGGGAGGTGAATGAGACCACCGGCTATCTGCCCGAATTGGTGATCAAGGGGGATGAGACAACGCCGGAGTTTGGCGGCGGTTTGTGTCAGGTTTCCACCACTGCTTTTCGAGCAGCGCTCAATGGCGGTTACCCTATTTTAGCCCGGCAAAATCATAGCTATCGGGTGTCTTATTATGAACCAGCAGGGACGGACGCTACGGTTTACCAACCCTATCCCGATATGCAGTTTAAGAATGATACGGCGGATCACATCTTAATTCATACTTATGTTGATGGAGATAATTTATATTTTGATTTTTATGGGACCAAAGCGGGTCGCCGAGTAGAGCTGGATGGCCCCCGGATCTTCAACATCACCGAACCACCTTCGCCAGTGTATGTGGAGACCTCTACTTTGCCAGAAGGGGAAGAAAAGAAGATTGATACCGCTCACCGGGGAGCGGATACTATTCTCTACCGGTATGTTTATAATGCTAATGGCAAGGAAGTACGCAAGGATATCTTTAAGAGTCACTACGTGCCGTGGCCTGCTAAATATTTAGTCGGGGCGAAAACGGCGCCCAAAGTGGAGACTAATCTGGGCAATGTGCCGCCTGAAACCACTGCCGTTGAAGCTACTAGTCCAGATTCATCACCTAAACCGATTCAGCCATGATTTACTCTCTATTTGGTACAGATGATTTCAGAATTCAAGAAAGACTCCGCGCGCTCAAAGCGGAAGCGGAAAAAAATGCTCCCGGGCTGGATTACTCATTAATAGATGCAAGCAAATGCGGTCTAGGGGAACTGGCTAGCCTCATTGAAGCTCAATCCCTAATCTCAACCCAGAGGTTTTTGGTCATCCAGAATTTAATTGCGGAGGGTTTGCCGGAAGCAGAGGATTGGGTAGCGAAGTGGCTAACTCGTCTTTCTCCTGAGGACGCGATGATAGTGGTGTTTATAGAAACACAGCTTCCTCCTAAAAAGAGTGATTTAAGCCGGCAGTTAGCTAACTATCCTACTGAAATCTATGAGTCATTAAGTTTCACGCAAACTAAAACCTGGTTGCAAGCAGAATTGCGCTCCCGGGGATTGCGGGTGGACCCTGCCGTCGCGGAGTACTTATTGGCTAATTTTGGCAGCGACGTGCGGCGGTTGAGTAATGAATTAGATAAATTAGCTGCCTTTGCTCCCGGGCAAACTATTAATAAATCCATCGTCGGGCAACTGGTGGTGCCCGTTTTGCATGATAATATTTTTCAAATGATTGATGCTTTGGCTCACAAGAACTTGCCTCTGGCTAATCAGCTCATTAATTCTCAGTTAGTCTTAGGTACCGCTGAAAGTGAACTGCTGGCCATGATTGCCTACCAATTTCGGAATATCTTGCTGATCCAATCGCTCCGTAACCAAAAACTATCCCCTGCCCGGATCGTGGCACAGACTAAATTACATCCCTTTGTGGTGCGAAAGAGTTGGGAGTTCACGCGGGATTTTTCCTTTCCTCAGCTGCAGCGGATCTTCTATCTTTTACAGAAGATCGATTTAGCCATCAAGCAAAACCAAACTCCTCCTAAGGTGGGTTTGGATATCTTGATGGCTCAGATTGTGAGCTGCTAGGTAGTTTTTTTAGCTTGTCTGGCTAACCGGGACTTCAGGCGGGCAGCTTTGTTTTTATGGATTAACCTGGCCCGCACCGCTTTATCCAGAGCTTTCTGGGCCGCTTTAAGGGACGCGGCACTGGTTTCTTGGCGGGCGGTCTTCACCGCTTTTTTGAAGGCTAATTTATAAACCAGATTATGAGTCCGTTTTCGGAGGTCAGAGCGCATTTTCTTTTTGGCTGAGCTAGTGATTGGCATAAGCGTGCTTGATTTTTACCTTGCCATTCTAGGGCAAAACTTGGCTACAGTAAATACTTTTTTCTTCTGAGGTTTGACAGGGCTCGGCTTATCTATTATGATAGCCTCTTATAAATAAAGAGAGGACTGTAAGTTATGGAGTTAACCCCTAAACAGCAAGCCTTAGAGCTAATCAACAAGTCCAAAAACATCTTGTTGGTAACTCATGAAAAACCCGATGGCGATGCAATCGGGAGTACTGTAGCATTCTACTCGGTGTTAAGCAAGCTTGGCAAAAAAACCACTGTGGTCATCGCTGACTCCATCGCCAATAATTATCAATTTTTGCCTAAGCTCGATGAATTTGCCACTCAGCTCACCGCCCTGCGGGACTTCATTATTAGTATTGATTGTATTAGAGCCACGGCTGATAAATTAGCCTACAATTTTCAGGAGGGCAAACTAAATATTGTGGTTACTCCCAAAGACGGCAATTTTAATCCGCAAGATGTAAGTTTTTCCGAAGGGAACTTCCAATTTGATTTAATTGTGGCGTTGGATGCGGCGGATTGGGACCAAGTGGGCGCTCTCTATGCCAATAATGTAAAGTTATTCCAAGGCACCCCCGTTATTAATATTGATCATCATTCCAGTAATGATTACTATGGGACGGTTAATCTGGTAGATTTAACTGCTACGGCCACAGCCGAGATTTTAGTGGGATTAATTGAAGCGCTAGGCCCCTCGCTCATAGATGAAGATATCGCCACGGCTCTGCTCACGGGGATTGTCAGCGATACGGGCAGTTTCCAGCATGCCAATACTACCCCTAAGGCATTGACCGTTGCTGCCCAGATGGTCGGGTTTGGGGCTCGACAGCAGGAGATCATTAAGCACCTCTTCAAAACCAAGTCCCTGACTACTCTAAAGTTATGGGGCAAGATCTTATCCAATATCCGGTTTGATGAGGAACACAAATTGAGTTGGAGTCTAGTCCCCCTATCCTGGTTTGACGAGACTGGGGCTATGAAAGAAGAAACCAGTGGGATTATTGATGAATTAATGACTAGCGTTCCCGGCGCAGACATCATTGTTTTATTATCTGAAAAAGAGCCGCGGGCCATCTCGGGTAGTATCCGAACCAAGAAAGGCGTGGATGCCGCCGAGATTGCTGCTTTGTTTGGTGGGGGCGGTCACCCCGGGGCAGCGGGATTCAAGTTATTAGATATTGAGCTTTCAGCAGCAGAAGAGGTGGTAGTAGGAAAAATCCGTGAATATCAGGATAAGAAGTCTAAATTAACCCCCGATGAGTTGAATGCTGTGCTGGAGCCCGACATTCCAAAGGAACCTGCTCCTGAACCCTCCGAGTTTGTGCCGGAGGCGGAGTTAGAGCCAGAAATGGCTCTGGGAGCAGAAAACCTTGATAAAATCGAATAAACATGATATAATAAAATAAGTATGGCAGTTCGCACTGAAAAGAAGAAAAAGATTATTGGCGTTTTTCAGGCCCATAAAAAGGACACCGGCTCATCGGAGGTCCAAATTGCCCTCCTCACTGAAAAAGTGAAGGAGTTAACTAAACACTTGAAGGCTCACACCAAGGACTTTCATTCCCGGCAAGGGTTGTTTAAGATTGTGGGTAATCGTCGTCGGTTGCTCAATTATCTTAAGAAATCTCATCCCAGAAGGTATTCATCTTTAATTAAAGAATTAAAAATTAGGAAGTAAGGGGAAAGGGTTGTCATAGAGCCTAGAGTTGAGTAAATTCCAAAAGTTTATTTAACTCTAAGCTTTATGCCCGATCTACTGCCATCCTTTTATCCCCTGCTCCGGAAAGGACTTATGGAAAAATTTGAAACTAAAGTCGGCAATGCCGCTTTAACTATTGAGACGGGGAAGCTGGCGCAACTCGCTTCCGGTTCAGTTACTGTGCGCTTGGGCGATACAGTGCTTTTGGCGACAGCGATCGTGACTGATAAACCCAAAGCCGATGTTAGTTATTTTCCTCTACTTATTGATTTTGAGGAAAAAATGTATGCTTCCGGCAAGATTTCTGGCAGTCGGTTTATCAAAAGGGAGGGACGCGCTTCCGAAAATGCTGTCCTCACGGCGCGCTTAACCGATCGGCCCCTAAGGCCCCTCTTTGCCAAAGGTTTTTATAATGATGTGCAGATTGTGGTCACGGTACTGTCGGCGGATTTGGTGCACGATCCAGATGTCTTATCCATTGTGGGGGCTTCCGCCGCGCTGATGTTAACCGATGCACCTTTTGCCGGACCGGTGGGGGCGGTGCGAGTTGGCTTAATTAATGAGGAATTAGTCATTAATCCTTCATATGAACAGATTGAGAAGGATAGTCGGCTGGATTTGATTGTAGCTGGCACTAAGGATAAGATTTTAATGATTGAAGCCGGTGCCCGGGAAGTAGATGAGGCCACTTTCATTAAGGCAGTTAAATTTGCTCATCAAGCGCTACAGCCAACTTTAGAGATTCAGGAGAAATTGGTGAAAAAACTGAAACCGGCCGCCCGCCGAACCTATCCCCTGTTTTCCCCGACCCCGGAACTCTTATCCGAGATACGTCAGTTTGTGGGAGAACGGGCCACCGCTGCCATTTATCATCCCGAAAAAACTCTCCGCAATGAACTTCTGGACCAGCTCCGCGAAGAAGTGCAGGTTAAGTTCGGGACTGAAGAAACTCCAGAGATCGTCGTGGCAGATGCCTTTGCTCAGATTATTGAAGAGGAATTTCAAGCCCATATCCTGACCGAAGATCGGCGGCCGGATGGTCGGAAGTTAACCGAGATTCGGCCCCTCCTTTGTGAAGTGGGGATCTTACCGCGCACTCACGGCTCAGCCTTATTTAATCGTGGGGAGACTCAAGCTTTGACCACCACTACCTTAGGTTCAGTAGCCGATGAGCAAATGATTGATACTATGGATGCTAATACGACTAAGAGATATCTCCACCACTACAATTTCCCTCCCTATGCCACCAATGAAGTGCGCCCGATGCGGGGGCCGGGTCGGCGCGAGATCGGCCACGGTGCTTTAGCGGAAAAGGCTCTTCTGCCGGTTATTCCTTCCAAAGAAGAGTTTCCCTACACCATTCGGGTAGTATCAGAGATTTTAGCGAGCAATGGTAGCAGTTCAATGGCGGCGGTCTGCGGTAGTACCCTAAGTTTGATGGATGCGGGAGTGCCCATCAAAAAACCAGTAGCGGGCATCGCCATGGGGGTGATTCAGAATAACCGTAATTTCAAGATTTTAACTGATATCGCTGGTATTGAAGATTTTAATGGAAATATGGATTGCAAGATCGCGGGAACCAAAGACGGGATTACTGCGGTCCAGTTAGATGTGAAAACCCCAGGCTTAACTGCGGAGGTATTAGATCAAGCACTGGCCCAGGCCCACGGAGCTAGGCAAGAAGTTCTGCAAGTGATCGCTCAATGTCTCTCCGCCCCGCGGAAGGAGATTTCTATCTATGCGCCGAGAGTGGAGGTCATCAAGATTCATCCGGACAAAATCAGGGAGATTATCGGCTCGGGCGGTAAAGTGATCAATGGAATTATTGATCGCGCCGGCGGCAAAAATATTACCGAGATCAACATTGAAGAAGATGGCACTGTTTATATTTCTTCCGTTGATGCTAAATTAGCCGCTCAAGCAATGGAGGAGATCGCCAATATTATCCGCGAACCCGAAGTGGGAGCTCTTTATCAGGGCAAGGTTACTCGCATAATGGATTTTGGAGCCTTTGTGGAGATCTTCCCGGGCACGGAAGGCTTGGTGCATATTTCTCAATTAGATACCAAGCGCGTCAATAAAGTAACTGATATAGTAAAAGAAGGAGATATTATCCCCGTGATCGTTACCGAGATTGATTCGCAGGGTCGGGTTAATCTCTCTCGGAAGGCGGCGCTCAACAGACGCAACCCGAGTAAATAGAACTCTTAAATTTTATGAAGTGCAGTGAATGTTCTCGTCGCAATCATGATGACAATCAGTTTTGCATCTATTGCGGCACTGCTCTCGAGCCACCTCCGCATCAAGTGGCTTCCCAATCAGGTAAACGTCAAAAGGTGTTGCTTCCACCCCAGGATATTGCTGCGCTGATCGCAGATCGAGATACGCTCTCCCGGCGGGGGCAGACCACCCTCTACCCCGTCCTAGTCATTAGTCTAGCTTTAATGATCGGGTTAGCTGGAATCTATTATTGGTTTTGGTATCGGGATATCTTCCAGATTATGGCAATTGATTATCAGTCTACTGAATTAATGAATGAGTGATAAATTAGCAATTCTGCAGCAGATCATCGCAGATGTTAAAACCCACCAGTGCAGTCTCCGGGCTGGTTGTCTGCAGGCAGTCCCTGGCGAAGGGGATCCGGAGAGCCCCGTAGTTTTTATTGGAGAGGGCCCGGGGAGAGTAGAAGATGAGCAAGGCCGACCGTTTGTAGGACCAGCAGGGCAACTCCTCGCCAAGCTCCTCTCTAGCATTGGGTTGCGGCGAGAGGATGTTTATATTACTAATGTATTGAAGTGCCGCCCCCCGGGTAATCGCGACCCCCTGCCTACTGAAGTGGAAGAGCATCATTCTTTTTTGCAGAGAGAGCTAGACCTGGTTCAGCCTAAACTGATTGTGCTCTTGGGTCGGCATGCCTTGCATTGGTTCTTGCCCACCGAGCAGATCTCTAAATGCCGCGGCAAAGCTAAGCGCCAGGGGCAATATGTCTATTTTCCGATCTATCACCCCGCAGCCGCTTTACATAACCCAAATTTACTTCATGGTTTGCAAGAGGATTTCTTGAAAATCCCGGCGGTGCTGAAAAAGATTGATGAGTTACCCCCCACTGAACCATCTCCCCCTGCTCCCGCTAAAGCCGCTACCAATTTCCCTTCCCAATTAACTATATTTTGATCTCCTCACAATGAGACATAAACCACAAAGACCTCAAAAATCTCGCCAGTCTGCTCGCCCCATTGCCGCTAAAGATGTCCTGCGGGTAATCCCTTTGGGGGGGCTAGATGGCATCGGGATGAATATGCTGCTTCTTGAATACGGCAATGACATTGTTGCCCTAGATTGTGGAATGATGTTCCCGGATGAGACGATGTTGGGAATTGATTATGTCATCCCAGATATTTCATACCTTAGGAAGCACAAGAAAAAACTCCGTGGCATTATTATTTCTCATGGTCACGAAGATCATATTGGAGCCATTCCCCATCTGGGTCCCGAGTTGGGCGTACCCGTTTATGCCAGCGTTCTCGCTGCCGCTTTGATCGAGGCGCGCTTAAGCGAATTTCCTGGCGCCAAGCATATCCGAGTAAATACTTACGGGGAAGATGATGAGTTGCAGTTGGGAGTCTTCCGGGTCAAATTCTTTAGGGTGCTGCATAGTATACCAGATAGCTTTGGTATTATTGTGGAGACCCCTCTGGGCAAAGTGATTTATACTGGCGATTTTAAGTTTGATCTAACCTCCCCTGATAAAACTACTATTGATTTCGGCAAGATTACCGAGAGGGGGCGGGAGCAGCCTCTCCTTCTCCTCTCGGAAAGCACTAATGCCGAGATGCCTGGTTGCACCATTTCCGAACAAGAGGTAGTGGAGAGTTTTGATAATATTTTTGCGATGTCCTCTGGGCGGTTGATTGTCTCTTCTTTTGCTTCCCGGATCGACCGGATGCAGCATGTCCTGACTGCCGCCCAAAAATATGGCCGCAAAGTCACCATCTCTGGTCGCAGTATGTTAAAATATTTTGAGGCGGCGTCCAAATTGGGCTACTTGCAATACCCGAAAGATTTATTGGTGCCGCTTAAGACCATTTCCAAAATCCCGGATGATAAGTTAGTAATCCTGAGCACCGGCAGTCAAGGGCAGCAGGGTTCGTCGCTGTCCCGGATGGCATTTAATGAGCATACCCAGGTAAAGATCAGACCGGGCGACACGGTGGTGATCTCCGCCTCCCCCATTCCCGGTAATGAGCGCTCTGTTTCCGCCATCATTAATAACTTATGCCGGGAAGGAGCCGAGGTCATTCATAATCGCACGATGCAGGTGCATGTGACCGGCCATGCTTTTCAGGAGGAGTTAAAACTAATGTTAGACTCTCTCCGGCCAAAATATTTTATTCCGGTGCACGGCGAATACCACATGCGCTATGCTCACAAAAAACTAGCCAAGGGCTTAGGGATGTCTGAGGAGCATATTTTTA
>CAYGXX010000020.1:0-12181 GCA_964354145.1 uncultured Candidatus Saccharibacteria bacterium | reverse complement strand
GATAATATTGATTTTGATACTGCGGCGATTGTGGCTGATGATTTTGGATTGAAGATTAAATTGCGTGAGGGCGAGACAGAGGCAGCTGACACCGCTGTGGAGACAGCCGGAGACTTAGTTCCCCGGGCCCCGGTGGTTACTATAATGGGGCACGTTGATCATGGAAAAACTTCTCTCCTTGACTATATTCGCAAAACTAAAGTAGCCGAGAAAGAATCGGGTGGTATCACTCAACATATGGGCGCTTATCAAGTTGAATGCCGTGGTAAGAAGATCACCTTTCTCGACACCCCCGGGCATGAAGCTTTCGGTTCAATCCGAGCGCAGGGTACTAAGGTAACTGACGTCGTAATTTTGGTGGTGGCGGCGGATGAGAGCGTTAAACCCCAAACTATTGAAGCCATTGATCTAACTAAGGCAGTCAATGTACCGGTAATAGTAGCGGTTACTAAGATTGATCGGCCGGGGGCGAATGTGGAGCGGGTCAAGCAAGATCTGGCTGCTCAGAGTATTTTAACGGAAGATTGGGGAGGTAAAGTCCCTTTGGTGGGTGTTTCAGCTAAAACGGGTGAGGGAGTGGACGAGTTGCTGGAGCTGGTTTGTCTGACAGCGGATATGGCGGAGTTAAAAGCACCCCTTACTGGTTTGGCCAAGGGAGTGATTATTGAAGCCCAGCAGGACATCAAGGTAGGTCAGTTAGCAACAGTGATCGTCAAATCTGGCACGTTGAAGGTGGGAGATATTTTTGTTGCTGGAAATACCTATGGAAAGGTGCGTGCCCTATACGACCATGCGGGTAAGAGAATTAATCAAGCAGGGCCGTCAACTCCCGTGCGGGTAGTTGGATTCATGGATATCCCTCAGGTTGGTGAGATATTAGCAGTTACAGAAGATGAGAAGTCAGCCCGCCAATTAGCTGCTAGCCGCAAGGTAGCGGCTGGCCGGAAGCTGACCGGTGGGAAGGCTGATTTTGGGGCCTTGGTGGAACAGATGAAAACTCGCCAGGGAGGAGATTTGAATATAGTGGTCAAAGCGGATGTTCAAGGGTCCCTTCAGGCAATTACGGGGGCTTTAGCTAATTTGAAAACCAGCCGAGGAAATGTCATTAATATTATCAGCGAGGGGGCAGGGAATATTAGTGAATCAGATATTTTGACGGCCCAGGGGGGCGGGGCTTTCGTGGTGGGGTTTAAGGTAGGAACCTTGCCTGGCGCTGCCAAGATGGCTAAAAAGGATGGCATCAATATTCTCTCTTATGATATTATCTATAATTTGACTGATGATCTAGGCAAATTATTAGTGGAGGCGGGAGGCTGGGAAAGACAGGAAAGCGTGGAAGCTACCGGGAAAGTGCTAAAAATATTTATGAGTACTGCTAAGAGTAAGATTATTGGCTGCAAAGTAGAGAAAGGCCAAGCCAAGCGAGGTTATCTTTTTCGGGTTTATCGCGGTGGTGAGAGGATTGGTGAAGGAGTAATCAAAAATATTAAATCAGTGGCAGAAGAGGTGGAGACGGCTACTCACGGTGACTTTGGTTTTTTGGTTGATATCGCCGCCAAAGCCAAAGAGGGTGATCAAGTCGAGTTTGTGCGGGTAGAAGACATTCAAGCTCAACTGGTTAAATGAGTCATTTTGCTACTTTTCTAGAAAAGTAGCGCAAAAGTCCCAGCCCGTCGTCCTCCCTATTCGCCTAATAAAATATGTCTTTCCGCTCCGCCAAACTCCCCCGCATACGCAGGGTCGAACAGTTGGCTCCGCAGCAACAATTTTATTGGCTCAGTACGCTCGGACTCCAAGGGCTGGAACTGAAGACGGAGAATTAAAGCTAACCCGTAATTACCTATGAGTCACCGCATCGAAAAAGTGCAAGAACAAATCCGGCGGATCCTCTCCGAGTGTTTATTAAAGGAAGGTAATTTTAGTATCGGAATTATCTCGATTAATGATATATTAGTAAGTCGGGATCTAAGCACTGTGAAAGTCTGGGTGAGTTTTATCGCTGAACAAGATCAAGAGCAGGCCTTTCAAAAATTGTTGCGCCATAGCAATAAGGTTCAAACCTTTCTATATAAGAGTTTGCCTGTGAAGAAAGTACCCAAGATCCTATGGCAGCTAGATACTAAACCCGACCTGACCTATCGATTAGAGAAAATTTTAGATGATCTTCCCAAAGTTTCAGGAACAGATCGAGATATTTCGGAATCTAACCCGGACGGCGCAGAGGGTCCTAATCGTTTCGCACCTTAAGCCAGATGGTGATGCTGTCGGAGCAAGCTTAGCACTCAAGTTAAGCTTGCAGTCATTGGGAAAGACAGTCGAGGTAGCTCTTTTGGATGCTCCACCAGATCGTTTATCATTTCTACCCCATTTTTTCAGCATCCGAGGCGAATTTACTCCCCAGGACTTTGATATGGTGGTGTTGGTAGACTGTGGCGATTGGTCACGTACTGGATTTTTTGCTGACACAGAGTTGCGTATTGATTGGCCACAGAGCCTAGTAATTATAGATCATCATGCGATTCAAAGCCTTACCCCTGGAGTCCACATTGTGGACGCGGCCGCTTCCTCGGCATCGGAGTTAATATTTTATATCTTGGAACAGTGGGGAATAGAGATTAGTAAAGATATTGCTACCTGTCTCCTGGTGGGGATCTCTACAGACACAGGGAGTTTCCAACATACCAACACTAGCCGAGCAGTATTGCAGTTGGCAGGAGTTTTGATGGAAAGAGGGGCGAATCTGGGGAAAATTACCCGGTATGTTTATGCAGACAAGAGCCTACCGAGATTGAAATTGTGGGGAAGGGTATTACAAAAAATGCAGTGGAATCGGCGATGGAATATACTGGTTGCTCTGATCACTGCCCAGGACTTGATGGATTGTGGCGCCACCGATGGGGATTTAGAAGGAGTGATTGATTTGATGCGCACGGTACCCCGCGCCAAGGCGGTGATATTAGGGTCAGAGCGGGGGATGGAATTTAAATTTAATTTAAGGACCGAAGCCATGGATGTCGATGTCAGTCGTTTGGCAGCCCTCATGGGGGGAGGCGGGCACATCAAAGCTGCCGGTTTTAGCGTTCCGGCGCTAGAGATGCCCAATGTTAGTTAATCGGCATATTTACCCAGAGCATCGGCAGCGGCAGCCATTTCTGCGGTTTGTTTGGAGTTTCCTGTGCCCCGGCCCCATTCCCGATCGCCAATGAAGACAGCTATTTCAAAGCTTTTATTATGATCAGGCCCACTTGCGCTGATAACTTGATAAGTGGGAGTAAGCCCATCTTTCTCTTGGGCAATTTCTTGGAGATGGCTTTTAGCATCGATGTAGGCTTGTGCCTGAACAATCGCATTGGTTTTAGGGATCAAATATTGATTGATGAATTTTTCCGCGGCGGCTATATTTTGGTCGAGATAAATAGCTCCGATTAAAGCTTCTACCGTATTTGACAAAATAGCGGCTTGGTTGGAGGCACTTTTAGCTTCGCCTCGACTAAGTTTCAAATATTTATGGAATTCTAGTTCATCAGCCACTTCTTTTAAGGTTTCTCGGCGGACTAAGGCAGCTCGGATAGCGGTGAGCTCGCCTTCGGGTTTATCAAGGAAGGTTTTGTAGAGATATTCTGAAACGATGAGTTCTAATACAGCATCGCCTAAAAACTCCAGTCGTTCGTTGTGCCCCAAGGGAAACTTATGTTCATTTAAATAGGAACGGTGGACAAAAGCCTGTTCTAGTAAAGCAGGGTTGGTAAAAGTAATTCCTAATTGCTTATTTAAATCAGAGAGATTATTTTCCATCTTCCTGGGTTAGTTGCGAAGCTTTAGTTTCTTCTTCCTGGTATTTGGCGGAGTTGCGATAGACTGTGCCCAGCACGCCATTCACAAATTTACTAGTGTTTTCGCCACCAAAAGCCTTGCTTAACTCGACGGCTTCATTAATGACAGCTTTAGGGGGCACTTCGTCGTCAAATAATAGTTCAAAAATCGCCAAGCGCAGAATCGAAAGATCGACTTGAGCGATTTGGGGGATCGGCCATTCGGGGGCAGAGATAGTAATAATCTCATCAATTTCTGGCAAGTGTTTTTGAGTCCCTTCGGCAATTTTCAGGATGAATTTGGTGTTGTTCTCATCAAATTCATGGTTGGCCATATTGCGCCTGACAATGGTTGGCAAATCACCTCCGCGCTGGAGGAACTCATACAAACTTTGCATGACGATAATGCGAACGAAATGTCGGTTAGATGCCATGAGAAAGATTATTTTTCGGGACCTTTTTTCTCTTTAGACTCTTTTAGTTTTTTCTTTGATCCTGATTTGGGTTTACTGGCAGCTTTTTTCTCAGCTTTAGCTTTGGCGGCTTCAGCTTTTTTGGTCTCGTGTAGTTGTTTAGCAATCCTTTTATCAGTTTTGGTAGTTAAAATCTTTTTCTTGCCATAGTAGCCACATTCTGGGCAGGCAATGTGACCGGGTTTGGGGTGTCGGCAGCTAGGACACAAAGGCAGTTTTCCTAGCCTGATGGCAGTATGAGCCCGGCGGGTTCTTCCCCGGACACGGCTAATCTTCTTTTTAGGTAAAGCGGCCATAGGACTACAAATTTATCTTATTGTGTATTTCAAATTCCACTTTATCACATTTACAGGGATTGTCATTCAAATTAGTTCCGCATTGGGGGCACAACCCCCGGCAATCTTCTCGGCACAATACTTTTATGGGGATGTTGGCGATGATTTCTTCGGTAAATGGAGGAGCCAGGTCTATCTCCCCATCCACAATTGGATTAACTTCTTCGTCATTTGCAGTTTCTCCCCCGTCATCCTGAACTTGGTTCAGGATCTTGGTCCGGAATTCTCTTGAAAAATTCAATAGGATAGTTAAGGGTACCTCTTTTAAGCACCGGCTACAAGGCTCCGTAAGAGTGGCTTGGCCAGTGACGTTAGCCAGGATAAAATCATTCAGGTGAGTTAGGGTGGCTTCGCCACTGATTTTAGCCTTTGTCTCGTCAACAGGTAAATCAGCTATCTTTAGGGGATAGTTCTCAATACTCCCTTCAGGCTGATTTAATAGATTTTTTACCTCAATTTTCATCGTCAATATTTTAATAGTCAGATTATAGGTGAATTTCTAGTTTTTGTCACTCTTTCAAAAGAGTAACCAGAATTGTTCCGTTACTTTTCTAGAAAAGTAACCAAAAGTCCCAGTCAGTCGCCCTCGCTATGGCTCTAATAAAATCTACCTTTCTGCTCTCGCCCTAACAGACAACGGGCTGCGCAGCGGTAATTTTATTGAGCCATCATCGCTCGAGCTCCAATGGCTGGTTAGGGGATAGAAGAAAAACAGCTCTGGGAGCGGAAAATCCTTGACAAAAGGAAAATTTTGGAGTATATTAAAAATATAAGGTGGTATCATCCCAGATGATAAATCAAACCGCCTAGCACCTGAAAAAGGGTGGAAAAGGAGACCACACCATGAAAATCACTTATGGATGTGGTCATACCATTGACCACCCCAATATCAACTGTGTTGAGCCCTACATGGACTTGGTGCTTTGTGGAAGATGCCGTAGGACTAAAAATTCTGCGGCAAGGCCTTCGGAGATAGTTTACGCTTGTGGACATCGGGTATCTCAATCCGGCGGAACGGGTCCCGCAATGCAGAACCCGAAACCCTGCAAGCGGTGCAGGGCCAAGGAAAGAGAGAGAGCATATCTTGCCTGCCTTGAATCACAAGGCAAGAGAAGAGTCATAGCTATTTATGAATGTGGCTGTCATGTAGAGGTTGTGTTGAAAAAAGGCGCACCCGATGTGGTGCATCGTAGCGGTGCCTGTCCTTCCCACAACGTGGCGTTCAATCGCATGGGTGGAGTAGGTGACTATTGTCAATATAAGGAAGAGCAGGAAGAGGAGGAAGAGAGTAATGAGAATTGAACTTTTTGCCCCGAGAGATCGGGGCTTTTTCGTGCCAAAAAATACTCCAATTGACAGGTGGGGGATTTTATCATATCTTATAGGGGCTTTAAGGTTAAGGTAGTAAGGCAAGAAATTGTTAGTTATCAGATTATCCCGTAAAGGCAGACGCAATCTACCGATGTACCGCATTACGGTCGCGGAAAACAGCATGCCCACGGATGGAAAATTTGTCGAGATAGTGGGGAGTTACAACCCCACGGCTTTGGATCAACCCCTGGTTGTCCAAAAAGACCGGGTGGAGTATTGGATCTCCAAAGGAGCTAAGCCTACCAATACAGTGGCTAAACTTTTGAATAAGCAGGGATTTAGTTTACCAGTGGTGGAATATCATAAGGTGCCAAAGAAGCAGGCTAAACCAGCAGAAGCTGCTCCGGCAGCTGAGGAAAAACAGGTTGAGAAAACAACTTCAGTTGGAGAGCAGCCGGCGACAGAGGTTGCTAACGAAACAACCCCGGAAGTGGAAACTCCAGAGATCCTGAATGGTGATCAAGTTTCCGCCGTCGCTGGAACTATGGCGGACAAGCAGGATGACGAGAATAAGGGAGAAGCACCAGCTGCAGAACCAGAAAAAACTAAATAATTTATCAAGCATATTAGTTTAAGTTCAGGGAGGAACATGGGCGATAAAGATAAGAATTTTGTTGAGTACGTGGTGAAAGCCATTGTCGATAATCCAGACAAGGTCCAAGTGGAGCGCAAAGTTGATGAGATGGGCGTGCTCATTGAGTTGACTGTTGCACCGGAGGATATGGGGAAGATTATCGGCAAAGAGGGTCAAACCGCTAAGGCTATCCGGACGTTACTTAGGGTATTAGGTGCCCAGATCAATGCTCGGATCAATCTTAAGATCATTGAGCCCGAGGGTGGAGCTGGTGGTCGTCGGTCTAACGAAGAAGTGCCCCGTAGTGCAGCCGGAACAACCACTAAGGAAGATTTGCAAGAATTAACCGCAGAATAAAGCCCTTAAGCCACTTTTCTAGAAAAGTGGCCAAAAGTTTCGGGCAGTCGCCCTCATTATTCATCTCAAGAAAATTCCCTTACTGCTCTCGCCCTAATAGACAACGGGCTTCGCAACGGGAATTTTCTGGATTCAGGACATTCGGGCTCCAATGCCCGGGTTAAGATCAGAGCGCATGGGTCTACGCTGTAGCATTGACTGGTGCGCTCGAACTCCAATGGCTGATTCAAAAGATCAGGTTAAGATTAAGGGGTTACAATAATGTAGAGATATGAAGTTCACATTTATCACAATTTTCCCGGGGCTCGTTGAGGACTTCTGCAAAGAAGGATTGTTGGCAAAAGCTATCCGCACCGGTAAGGTTAAGGTGCAGACCATTAATCCCCGAGATTTTACCACTGATGCCCATCGAACAGTGGATGATTTGCCGTACGGTGGTGGAAGGGCGGGGATGATTATGAAAGTTGCGCCGCTGGTGGCTGCCATCCGCAAAGCAATTGGCAAAAAGAGAATCGTAGGGACTCTGATAATTTTGTTGGCGCCAAGCAAGAAGATTTTTGACCAAAGAGTAGCTCTTCAATTCGCTAAGAAGTATAAGCATATTGTGTTTATCTGTGGCCGCTATGAAGGCATCGATGCCCGGATTGAGAAATATATAGATATCAAATTAAGTTTGGGCGAGTTTGTTCTGATGGGCGGAGAGGTAGCCGCCTTAGCGATGTTGGAGTCCATCATCCGACTACTCCCGGGGGTCATTGGTAACGAACCATCGCTCGGAGATGAGAGCTATAGCGATAAATTTTATTTGGAGTATCCCCAATATACTCGCCCAGAAGTTTTTGAGGGTAAAAAAGTGCCAGCTGTTCTTCTGTCAGGCAATCATAAAAAAATCGCCGAGTGGAGAAGCAAGCATTCTAAATAACAATTCCGTCATCCTAAGCTTGTTTCAGGATCTTACAATAATGCAAACCTTTTTATTTCTTGTTACCTTTCTAGAAAGGTAACACCAAAGCTCCAGCCAGTTCGTCGGGATTGTTCAATGGCAAAAATCTCTGGGCGCTCTCACTGAACTCGCCCTGCGGGCTCAAACAACAGCTCCGCCCACAGAGATTTTACTCATTTCATCACATCCCTCCTCCAATGGCTGGCTAGAAAACGAGACCATTTAGATTGTGATTATATGGAGTTCAAATTAGTTAGTAAGTTTAGACCATCAGGGGACCAACCGATGGCGATCAAGAAACTAGTGGAGGGTTTGCATAAAGGTTATCAGCACCAGACCCTTCTGGGAGTAACTGGTTCGGGGAAGACCTTCACGATGGCTAAAGTAGTGGAAGAGATTCAAAAACCTACTCTAGTTATTGCTCATAATAAAACTCTCGCTGCTCAATTGGCAGCTGAATTCAAAGATTTATTTCCGAAGAATGCCGTCCATTATTTTGTATCTTATTATGATTATTACCAGCCAGAGGCCTACGTCCCCCGGACGGATACCTATATCGCTAAAGATGCTTCCATTAATGAAGAGATTGATAAATTGCGCCATGCAGCTACCCAAGCACTACTCACTCGCTCCGATGTGTTGATTGTGGCTTCGGTCTCGTGCATTTATGGTTTAGGATCCCCCGAGGATTATCGAAACACAGCAGTGGAAATTCGAGTAGGGGGAAAATATATCCGCGAGGCATTACTCCGGCGTTTGGTTGATATCCAATATCAACGCAATGACGTTAATTTTATTCGAGGGGTTTTCCGGGTACAGGGCGAGGTGCTGGAAATATTTCCGGCCTATAGCGATACGGCTTATCGCATCGAATTTTTTGGAGATACTGTAGAGAAGATCAAACAGATTGATTATTTGACGGGTGAAGTAGTGGCTAGTCTTGCTGTATTAGAAATCTACCCGGCGAAACATTTTGTGACCCCAGTGGAGCGCATTGACCAAGCCATTATTGAGATAGAAGAAGAGTTGCAACGGCGATTGAAAGAGTTGCGATCAATGAATAAATTAGTAGAAGCTCAGCGCTTAGAGCAACGGACCCGTTACGATATGGAAATGCTGAAGGAAGTGGGTTATGTCTCTGGAATTGAAAATTATTCCCGGTATTTGTCGGGACGGGCTAGTGGCGAAATGCCATCCACTCTACTTGATTACTTTCCGAAGGATTTCCTGATGTTTATTGACGAATCGCATATGACTATCCCACAAATTCGGGGGATGTACGAAGGCGATCATTCACGAAAAATAACTTTAATTGAGCATGGTTTTCGGTTGCCCAGTGCGTTGGATAATAGGCCATTAAGGTTTGATGAATTTGCGCAACATATTAATCAAGTAGTGTATGTTTCGGCGACCCCGGATGACTATGAATTAAAGTTAAGCCAGCCTACCTCGCCGCCGAGTCAAGGCGGGCAAGTAGTCGAGCAGATTGTGCGGCCCACGGGACTGGTGGATCCAGAAGTAGAGGTGCGGCCGATCACTGGCCAGATCGATGATTTGATGAGTGAAATTAGTAAAGTAGTAGCAAAAGGTCAGCGCGTACTAGTGACTACATTGACCAAAAAGATGGCAGAAGACTTAACTGACTTTTTGAGTGATCAAGGGATTAAAGTACGATATTTGCATTCGGATGTAGAAACACTAGAGCGCATCGAAATCCTTCGGGATTTACGGCTAGGTAAATTTGATGTCATAGTCGGGATTAATTTATTGCGGGAGGGGTTAGATTTGCCTGAGGTCTCGCTAGTTGCGATTTTAGATGCTGATAAAGAGGGGTTCTTACGTTCTCGTACCTCTCTTATCCAAACTTTTGGCCGAGCTTCTCGCAACATTGACGGGAGGGTGATTATGTATGCTGATCGAGTTACTGGTTCAATGCAAGCAGCAATGGAAGAAGCCAGTCGGCGGCGGGAAAAACAACTAGTCTATAATAAACAACACAAGATTACTCCCACTTCTATTGTGCGGAAGATTGTCAGTATTGCGACTGAAGCAAAGGAGACGGAAGCTAAGCGAGAGTTCGATGAAAAACGCAAATTATCTCGGTTTGCAAGAAATGCCAATAAAGATGAATTACAGCTTCTCGTCGCTGATTTAGAAAACCGGATGGATTTAGCCGCCCGGAATCTAGATTTTGAAACTGCGATTGAGCTCCGTGATGAGATTGATTTCTTGAAAAATCAGATCCGGAGTTAACCTTTGCGCGAACTGTTAATTAGAGGCCATTCCTCAAGGATAACGTAGAAGACAGAGGCAACAGGGACAGCGAGCAGCATACCGAGAATGCCCATAAGCTTAGCGCCGATCAGAATAATGATGATAATACTGATGGGATTTAGACCGACTGTATATTGCATTACTTTAGGAACCAGGAGTTTATTTTCTAATTCCTGCACTAGAATATAAAATATAGTTACCATCAGAGCAGTGGTAGGCGAAATGGTAAAAGCTATTATGATAGCTGGGATAGCGGATACAATAGGGCCGATAATGGGGATGATTTCTAATATCCCGGCTAGGGTGGCCAGGGTTAGCGCATAGGGGATATGCATCAAAATCAGTCCGATATAGACAATTAGGCCGACCGCTATTCCCAAAACAACTTGTCCCCGGAGCCAGCCTCCGAGTTTCACTCCGATTTTGTTAGCAATGGTGATGAGTCGAGTTTTTTGTTTGATAGGAAATAATGATATAAAGAACTTCTTAATACCATCCTCATCCAAGATTAAATAAAGGGTCAAGATAAACATCACGGCCAAGGCAGCGGCACCATTAAAGAACCCGATTGTGGTGTTAAAGATGTTTTGTAAGAATCCACCCAAGAAATTAGATAATGAATTAAGGGTTTCCTGAGAGGCATTGAGCCAAGCGTTGTTACTGATATTTTTAAGGCTGGTGATTAAATTACCGAAGGTTTTTAAGTAATCCGGTAGTGTAGCGGCCAACTGTTGGATTTGGGTAATTAAGGGGGGTACTATGAAATAGACTATCGCACTGAGAATAGCCAGGATGATCAAATATACCAGGATAACAGCGATTACTCGGGGACATTTACTTTTGCAAACCGTGTCCACTACTGGCGAAAGAGCTGAGGCGATAATAATTGACACGAAGATAATAGCGATAATATCGCGTACGAAATATAAAAACCAGAGCACTAGCAGAACCAGAACGACCTTAAGAATGGATTCAGTGGAGATATCAAGAATAGTTTTTTGATTCATTGTTGTTATAGTGAAATAGGTCGGGAATATTACTACTGCCGCCCACATTATACATAATATTGGTTGATTAAAAAATCATTGGAATTTTTAGAAGTTGGTTTAAGTGATGTCTGGTACCCTGAATTGCTGAGGCAGATTTTCGATCCTCCTGCTAAATTGTTTGTGTGGGGAGATCCTGAGGTTTTGCGGACTGAAGCGCTGGCGATTGTAGGTTCGCGCAAGCCAAGTGATTATGGCATCAGAGCGGCCGGATGTTTATCTCGAGAATTATGTCATTATTTGACAATTGTGTCCGGGCTTGCCTACGGGATTGACACTATCGCCTTGACCGAAGCGGTCGGTTCCGCTAAAGCTATCGCTGTCATTGGTTCAGGACTAGACCGAGAGAGTTTTTATCCTGCTAGTAATTGGCATTTAGCTCAGCAAATTGTTGAGGGAGGCGGGGCGGTGGTCTCGGAGTATCCGGTAGGCACTCCCCCCATGAAACATCATTTTCCGGCTAGAAATCGTATTATTGCTGGTCTTTCAAGAGGGGTCTTGGTAGTAGAGGCGGGGGAGAAAAGCGGCGCTTTAATCACGACCGATTTAGCACTGCAGTTTGGCCGTGAAGTATTTGCGGTGGCCGGGAGTATGTTTGCCCCGCAGGCAACCGGCACCAACCAATTAATCAAGGACGGGGCTCAAATGGTTACCCGCTTAACGGATGTTTTGAATAGTCTAGGCATTGCTCCCTTAGCTGAGCAGATCACTCCCGCACTGAATTTATCATCCGAAGAACAAACTATCATTAATATACTTAGTACTCAAACTGGCGGGTTATCAGTGAATGAGTTGACCAATCTTACTCAGCTTGACACGGTAAGGGTCGGTAGTACACTGACGATGATGGAAATCAAGGGGATGGTAAAAAATGTTGGGGCCGGCAAATTTACTTGCCGCTCAAATTAAAAGTTAGATGTCTGAATCAACCAAATTAGTTATTGTCGAGTCGCCCACTAAGGCTAGAACTATTAGTCATATTTTGGGAGAGGGTTA
>CAYGXX010000019.1:0-13067 GCA_964354145.1 uncultured Candidatus Saccharibacteria bacterium | reverse complement strand
TCGCTACTCATATCAAAAAATTCCTTTCCTGCTCTCGCCCTAACAGACAACGGGCTTCGCAACAGGAATTTTTTGTATTCGTTACACTCGAGCTCCAATGCCCGAATCGGAGAGAGAGCGTCATTCTGGGGAGTTCCAGTTATTGTCATCTTGAAACGAGCCCGCCTTGACTCGCTTCAAGCGAGGCAGGTTCAGGATGACCGATTAAGATAAACATTGTCTATTTTTCTGATAAAATAAAAGGGATGAACCCCGTTAGAGGCAGGAACCTTCAGGTTCCGTGGATTCGTAGCAGGAGTATCAATTTAGATAACGTTATTCTCAACCATTTATTATTAACCGAGGCTATGTGCCTCTAACGGGGTGAAGGAACTTAAATTATCAGTTGAGGAAGCCGTTGATCAATTGGATAGATTGCGGAGGTATCTTTGACCCGGCGGGTCTTCTAAAGCGGAATCAACAAATAGAGAGTTTAATGAGCGATGCAGCTTTTTGGCAAGACCAGGAAAAAGCTAAGTTGCTCACTATTGAATTTGAGAAAAATAAGAAACTAATTGATGAAATAGCCGATCTCGGCAGTCAGCTAGATACTTTGGCAGCGATTATGAAAGATGAGGATTTCGCCAGCACAGACGAAACAGCGGTGATTTTACTGGAGAAATTACAAAAACGGTTAGATAGTCTGGAGATCGAAACAGTGCTCAACCAACAGTATGACCGCAAAGACGCCTATTTGTTTTTGCATAGCGGCACCGGAGGAGTAGACGCTGCCGACTGGACTGAAATGTTGCTTAATATGTATCTAAAGTATGCACTACGCCGCGGCTGGAGAACCACTGTCATTGATAAAACAGTAGGAGGGGAAGCTGGTATCAAAAGCGCTACCGTCAAAATAGAAGGCGATTTGGCTTATGGTCTACTCAAGGCAGAAAAAGGGGTGCATCGGCTGGTTAGGTTATCACCCTTTAATGCCCAGAACTTGCGCCAGACCTCATTTGCCTTGGTGGAAGTAATCCCGGATTTAGGAGAAATTCCAGAAATGGATTTGCCAGCCAAAGATTTACGAGTGGATGTCTTTCGTTCCTCTGGGCATGGCGGCCAATCGGTGAATACGACTGATTCAGCGGTGCGGATTACTCATTTGCCCACCAAGCTCTCTGTCTCAGTGCAAAGCGAACGTTCCCAGACCCAGAACAAAGAGATAGCGATGCATATCCTAAAACACAGAATTTACTTATCAGAACAGCAAGAACGGGAAGCTAAAGAACGACAATTAAGAGGGGCGGGGGAATCAGGGGATTTTGGTCATCAGATTCGTTCATACGTTTTGCATCCTTATCATCAGATTAAAGATCATCGCAGTGATTTTGTAACTACTCAAGTGAAAGAGGTGCTTGAAGAAGGGAATTTGGATGAGATTATCAATAGTGTGATCTTAAACCTTAAGGACAAACTGAAGTAGCCTATAATAAAAATGAGATCCTTTCTTTTGTCATCCTCTGGCTTGACCAGAGGATCCAGAAATAAACAAAAAAAGCAGTTTCTTTTTATTTTTTATGTCTGGATTATCCGATCAAGTCGGATAATGACATAAAAAGGTGTGGGAGTAGTAATATAAATCATGATTCAATTTAATAGAGTCACTAAACATTATGGGACAGTGCGAGCTCTAGACGGGGCTAGTTTCACGATTTTGCCGCGGGAGTTTGTTAGTTTAGTTGGACCCTCGGGGGCAGGAAAATCGACAGTGGTCAGGCTCCTCACTTGTGAAGAATATCCCACCTTTGGCCAAATAACTATTGATGGTAAGGACATTCACTTATTGAGGAAATCCTACATTCCCTATTACCGGCGGCAGATCGGGGTGGTGTACCAGGATTTTAAGCTGTTGCCCCATAAAACTGTTTTTGAGAATGTTGCCTTTGCCTTGGAAGTTACCGGGGCATCTGATGAGGTGATTAAAACAGAAACCACTAAGATTCTTGAATTAGTTGGTTTGAAGGAAAAGGTGGATAGTTTCCCGTCTGAATTATCAGGGGGAGAGGCTCAGCGGGTAGCCATCGCCCGGGCACTGGTCTTGCACCCGCGGCTGCTCATCGCTGATGAACCCACCGGAAATCTTGACCCTCACACGGCCTGGGAAATTGCCCAGTTGCTTCTTAAGATCAATCGGTTGGGCACCACCGTAATCTTGGCTACGCATAATCGGGATATCGTGGATGGTATTGGGAAACGAGTGATTTCTCTAAAAAACGGTAAGCTAATTAGCGATCGGCGACATGGTAAATATAGACTAAGTTAAAATATGCAGATTTTTTTGCGCATTATTAGGACAGCTTGGCATGGTTTTTGGCGCAACGGGTGGTTGAGCCTGGTGGCGATTTTCATCATGATGCAAGTATTATTGTTGGTAGGAATCTTTGTGAGCATCAATTTGGGGGTTAACCGAACTATTCAAGCGATTAATGAACGCATTGATGTAGCTATCTTTTTCAAAGACTATGTCCCTGATACCGATATGTTAGCCTTCCAAGAGAAGATCAAAAACCTTCCGGGCATCAAAGAGATAAAATTTATTTCGCGTCAGCAAGCGTTAGAAAGCTACGTAACTAGCAACCAAAGCAGTAAAGAATTATTGGAAGCAATTAATAATGACCCTAATTTTTTCCCTGCCAGCTTAGAGATTAAGATCACTGACCAGAGCCTTTTAGAAGCGGTAGTTAAGAAAGTAAAAGAACAGGATCTCAATGGGATTATTGCCAAAACTAGCTTAGAGAAAAATCAAGCCATAGTGGATAAGCTACGCAAGATCAACCGTTTGCTGGCTTGGGGGGATTTGGGAGTGAGCTTGATTTTAATGATCATTGCTCTCCTTATCATTTTTAATACCATCAGAATTACTATTTTTACCCGGAGAGAAGAGATTGAAATAATGAAGCTAGTCGGCGCTACTGATTGGTACATTCGCTGGCCCCTGATCTTAGAGGGAGTATTGTATGGAATCATCGGAGCTATTCTGGCATTTTTGCTTACCCTAGGGGTTTATCAAGCCGCTTCGTTAGCGTTGGGTAGCCGTTATTGGTCGTTGGAGTCCTTCACTGGAGCGGTCAATTTATTTAGCTATATGTTCGCCGTTAAATTATTTGTTTTCCAACTGTTTTTTGGTGTTTTAGTGGGATCGATCAGCAGCTACTTATCCACTAAAAGATACCTCCGCATATGAATCCCGTTAGAAGCAGCTAGGATTTTTACTCCAAATCACTTAGGTATGTCTAAACTAAAGACTAATCAATTAACCATTTTATCTTTAAATGACGGAAACGAAAACGTTTCCTGCTTCTAACGGGATGAAACGTTGGCAAACCGGTTTAAGTTGGTTATTGATTCTTATGCTGATAGTGATAAGTTCGCCAGCGCGAGCAGATTTGTTGTCCGACAAACAACAGGAACTGCAAGCGATTCAGAAGAAAGTCGCAGAGCAAGAAGAAGTCCTGGCTAAAATTCGCAAGCAAAAACTGACTTTGGATAATCAGATGAAGTTGCTGGATCAGCAGATTGAAGCGGCGAGATTGGCTTTGGCTGAAATCGACACCGAGGTTACTACGATTGGTTTGGAAAAAACTGCCATTAATCATGAATTAGTAGATTTGGAAGAACAAGCCTTAACTAAACGTCTAGATCTCAAGGAAGCGATCCGCACTTCTTATATGTATAGCCAGGATAGCGTAATCGAGATTCTATTAGGTTCAGATAGCTTGGCTAGCTTCCTGACCCAAGTGGAATATCGGGATACTTTACAAAACCGGATAGCTGGCGATATTAGAGGCCTTGAAGAAATTAAGCAATCCTTGGCAACAAAAAAGGCGGTTTTGGAGGATAAAAATACTCGTCTTTTAGAGATTCGGCAAAAAAGGGTGGTGGAAGAGCAGAGCCTGAACATCCAAATTAGTGCCAAAGACAAGATCATGAAAGACCTCAAGCTCAGTGAATCGGAATATCAAAAAAGATTGGTGGCAGCCCGAGCTGAGGAGGAGGCGGTCGCCAATGATATCGCGGCGCTATTGCGCCAAGTGCCGAGCACCCCGCCGGTCGGCGAGTTGAAACTAGCCTGGCCAATTCCTTATCGGACCATTACCGCTGGTTTTCGCGATGCCGACTATGCCCGCACTTTTGGTCTGCCGCATAACGGCATGGATATAGCCGCTCCTCAAGGTACCCCGATCAGGGCACCCGCTGATGGAGTAGTCTCTAAGGTGCAGAATGGGGGGAGCCGCGGGTTGAGTTATATGGTCGTTAACCATCCCAATGGTTTAGCGACTGTGTATATGCATTTGTCGGGGTTTGCCGTGAGCACGGGGGCAGCAGTGGCTAAAGGGCAAACTATTGGCTATACTGGCGGTACGCCGGGCACGCCGGGGGCAGGCTGGCTGACGACTGGTCCCCACTTACATTTGGAAGTTTGGTATAAAGATCAGCCTCGCAATCCATTGGCTTACTTAGTTGATTAGAATGCGCATCCAAAATTATCTACCATCCAAAAGAGCTCTCTATATCGCTGGGATATTGGTGGTTTTCGCGGGAGGTTATTGGCTGGGTGTCACCAAGGGTTATTACCAACGGATAAATATTCAGAATCTGGGGACTGCCTGGCAGCAAGAGATAAGCGGGTATAAAAAAACCATGCCCAGCTTTTCTTTATACGAAGATGTAGTGAGTCTATTAAAAGACAAGTATTACGGCGATATTGATTATCCGAACTTGTTGTACGGCAGCATCCAAGGAGCGGTTGATTCTTTAGGTGATCATTACACTTCTTTCAGTACGCCAGCGGAAAGCAAAGAGTTTTTTACTAGTCTGAACGGTATTTATGAGGGGATTGGAGTGGAGGTCGATTATGTGGGTGATAAATTAACGGTGATTGCCCCGATGGAGAACTCCCCCGCAGCTAAGGCGGGGATTCAGCCCAAGGACGAGATCCTGGCTATTGATGGGGTTAGCACAGCCGGATTAACTCTAGATGAGGCAGTTAAATTAATCCAGGGGCTCAAAGGCACTCAAGTAATTTTAATTATCCAGCGGGCAGGTGAGGATAAGCCCTGGGAAGTCACGATGACCCGCGATATCGTTAAGGTCCCCAGTGTTAAGCTGTCATCTTTCGAGGAGGGTCTAGCGGTCGTAGAGATTGCCAAATTTAGCAATGATACGGAAAAGTTATTCAGCAAAATAGTTGTAGATATGATTAAAGGAGGCGTCCGGGGGATAGTTTTGGATCTCCGTAACAACCCCGGTGGTTTTTTGGATGTGGGAGTGAAAATTACCAATGAATTTATGACCGGAGGAATGATTGTAGAGGAACGCCTCAAAGATGGTAAGGTCACCCCGTTTTATGCTGACGGGGCAGGCAAGCTATCCAGCCTTCCAGTGGTAGTGCTGGTCAACGAGGGGAGCGCCTCTGCTGCAGAAATTTTAGCGGGAGCCTTACAAGACAATAAGCGAGCCGTTATTGTGGGTGAGCCCACCTATGGCAAAGGGAGTGTCCAAGAAATTGAGGAGATGCCTGATAGCTCTACTCTCCGGATTACCGTCGCGCACTGGTTTACTCCGGCGGGGCGATCGATTAGTCAAGGAGGGATTAAGCCTGATATATTAATAAAGGCGGAAGAAGGCAGTGATCAGGATGTCCAATTAGATAAAGCCCTGGAAGAACTAAAGAAATTGGTTAAATGATGAAAATCATCTTAAAACAAGAGGTTGCTGGGTTAGGCCATGCAGGCGAGGTGAAAGAGGTGGCAGATGGTTATGCTCGCAATTTTTTGGTCCTCCGGGGGCTGGCGGATCTGGCTACACCAGATAAATTAGATCAGTTAAAAAAGCAACAGGAAAAACAACAAAAAGAATTTGAAAAATTACACCAGAAGTGGCAGGAGATTATTAATGAATTGCCCAACATTCACTTAGTGTTCAAACGTAAAGCCTCGAAATTAGGTAAATTATTTGCTGCGGTGGGAGTAGATCAAGTTGCTTTAGCGTTAGCCGAGAAAACTAAAACTAAAGTTGATCCTGCTGCCATTATTGTCGCCAAACCCATTAAAAGCATTGGCGAGCATACCGTCAGTGTGATATTTTCTCCCGAATTGCAAGGCGAATTAAAAGTGACAGTAATATCAGAATGAAATTACTGTCATCCTGAGCGGAACTCCGTCAGCTGGCGGAGTGGAGTCGAAGGATCTCCTCCACTAAATTCTTCGACCCATCCGTCGCTCTGCGAGCTATGGAGGGCTGACGCAAGCTCGGAATGACATATGATAGAGGGATTATGAAAGAAAATGATTTAATGAAAGACATAGTGGCTTTGTGCAAACGCCGAGGAATTATCTATCCCAATTCGGAGATTTACGGCGGCTTTGCCAATACTTGGGATTATGGTCCTTATGGAATACTCCTCAAAAACAATGTCAAAAAAATCTGGTGGGAGGATATGGTGCAAAAGCGCAGCGACATTGTCGGGTTGGATAGCGCTATATTAATGAATCCGAAAGTTTGGGAAGCCTCAGGGCACTTAGCCGAATTTACGGACCCCTTAGTAGAATGTAAAAAATGCCATACCCGCTTTAAGGCAGATCAGTTGGTTGATAAGTGTCCGGAATGCAAGGGTAAGGATTTTACTGATCCGCGGCAGTTTAACTTATTATTTAAAACATATGCTGGACCGGCAGAGGATATGGCAAATATTGTGTATCTCCGGCCAGAGACGGCGCAGGGGATTTTTGCCAATTTCAAAAATGTTTTAGATTCCACCCGGGTAAAATTACCTTTTGGTATTGCCCAAATCGGTAAAGCTTTCCGTAATGAAATTACTCCCGGTAATTTTACTTTTCGCACTCTGGAATTTGAGCAGTTTGAATTAGAATATTTTGTTTATCCCAAGGAAGCCGAGGCGACTTTCCGGGATTGGTGCCGGACAAGGCGGGATTGGTATGTAAATCTCGGAGTTAATAAAGATAAGCTGCGGCTGACAGATCATTCTGAAAAAGACTTGGCGCATTATGCCAAAGCAGTGAGCGATGTAGAATATGAATTTCCGTTTGGCTGGTCGGAACTAGAAGGGATTGCCAATCGCGGCGATTATGATTTATCACAACATCAAAAAATAAGCGGCCAAGATCTTGCTTATTTTGATGAAGAGACGAAAGAAAAAGTAATCCCATATGTTATTGAACCTTCCGGCGGGATCGATCGCACTATCCTAGCACTTTTAGTAGATGCTTACAGGGAAGAAGAAGTGAATGGAGAGAAACGCACTGTTCTATCATTACACCCTAAGTTGGCTCCGATTAAGGCTGCGATTTTACCGTTAGTTAAAAAAGATCCCGAGTTAGTGAAGATTTCCAAAGAGATTTACGAAGAATTTAAGTCAGATTTCTTTGTAGAATACGATGAGGATGGCACGGTAGGGAGGCGCTATCGTCGGCAAGACGAAATTGGTACCCCGTTCTGCATTACGGTAGATTCAGATTCTCTAAAAGACGGTACTGTCACTATCCGCCACCGCGATAGTATGGCCCAAGACCGGGTGGAAATCTCTCAAATCAGGGAATGGGTAGTAGCTAAATTAGCTTAGGCTCCATCGTTTAGTATTATTAACAGCAAAAACTTGTGGCTCTTGGAGCTATTTTTTATAAATTGGGGATATTTTGAATTGCCAATGGAGAAACGTGGTTTATAATAGCAGTGATGTGGAGAAGGGTGGGGATAAGTGGGAACTAAAAGTGGATAAATGTTTATTGGCGAGTATTCACACACAATAGATGAGAAGAGCAGGTTGGCCGTCCCCATCAAGTTCCGAGCCGAATTAGCGGGCGGAGCAGTAGTCACCAAAGGGTTAGATGGTTGCTTGTTCCTTTACACAACTTCCGAGTGGCAAAAGCTGGTGGATAAGCTTAATGCGATGCCAATTTCCCAAAAGAATGCCCGAGCTTTTTCTCGGCTGATCTTAGCGGGAGCGATGGATGTGGAGCTCGATAGACAAGGGCGGATCGTGTTGCCGAAATATTTAATGGATTATGCTTCCCTTCGCCACAGTGTGATTGTTGCCGGACTTTTTAATCGCTTAGAAATTTGGGATGCGAAGGTCTGGCAAGAATACAAAGATTCTACCGAAAAGGAAAGCGAGGCCTTGGCCGAGCAATTGTTCATCTAAATTTTGATAAACAGGGGTAGGCTGCAGGGAGACAAACAATTTGTCATTATTTGCAACAATTAGCCAACATTTTCACCTCCTAAGTGAAACTTTCCCTCCACCCAAGGGAACCAAACAAAAAAGTCTCCCTGCGGAGCCTACCATTGAAAATTATTGATTAAATAATTGGAAAATCATTCAATCCATATTCCGGTACTAGTAGATGAGGTCACCCAACTGTTGGATTTAAAGCCCGGAGAGGTTGTTGTGGACGCCACAGTGGGGGATGGCGGGCACGCCCAGCCAATTCTCTCTCAAGTAAGTCCCGGAGGATTCCTGATTGGTATTGACCAGGACCCAGAGGCCATCAAGATCGCTTATGAAAACTTATCTCGTCAAAAATCAAACGCTAAATTTGTTATTGTCCACGGTAGTTTCAGCCACCTTGGTGGCATCCTTAAAGATGCCGGATACCAGCGAGCTGACGCAATATTATTTGACCTGGGTATATCGTCTCGTGAACTGTTAAGTAAGCGAGGGTTTTCCTTTCAGTTTGATGCACCTTTAGATATGCGCTTTAACCCTGAAGCACCGGTAACCGCGGCGGATATTGTGAATTCCTATCCCAAGGGAAAAATCGCTCAGCTTCTATGGGAGTTCGGCGAAGAACGGGCGAGCCGCAGAATCGCGGAGGCTATTTTTACGGCGAGGCGAAAGAAGAAGATTACCTCCACTCTCCAATTAGCTGAAATTGTAACCGCGGCTAAAGGAGGGAGGCCCCAGCATCCCAGCAGACGCGGGACAAGTTCGCGGGGCAGGCGAGGGCGGATTCACCTCGCCACCCAAACCTTCCAGGCTCTCCGAATTGTGGTCAATGATGAGCTAGCGTTGCTTGCCGAGACCTTGCCTCAAGCCATCCAGCGGTTGAATCCTAACGGCAGGATAGCAGTGATTAGTTACCATTCTCTGGAGGATCGCATCGTCAAAAATATCTTTCGGGATGCTGCTCGGGCAGGCGTGGTACAATTAATTACTAAAAAACCGATCAGACCTGCTCGAGAAGAGGTGCTTAAAAATCCTCGGGCGAGAAGCGCAAAGTTGCGGGTCATCAGTAAGCTAAACTAAAAATGGTTAATTGGTCTCCTAAACAAGTTGGTTTGAGATCGAAAGAGATTATCCGATTTCGCAATTTTAAGAAATTCCGCTGGGGAGCTTTATCCATCACCTCTATTTCCATCGCCTTATTTGTAGTACTAGGCTGTTCCTATATTGTGATTATTAATGTGGTATCCACCAAGGGGGCCCAGATTAATACCTTAGATATGACCAAGAAAGGGTTAGTGGCTGAAAATGAGAGATTAGCCGTAGAGGCCGCCCGTCTGCAATCACTGGCGGTCATTGAAAAAGGCGCGACTGAGCAGATTGAGATTGGCGATAATGGTTTGCCCACGGGCAAGACTAAGCCAGCTGAAGGAGAGAGCTCTACCAATTCCGTCAATGAATTGGCTAACCAGACCACTTATGTGCCTAAGATGATTCAGATGAGTGGCCTAACCTTCCTGGAGGATAGTGCTGGCCCTCTCGCTCAAAAATAGGGCGGCTTAAGGAGGTGATTGACCGGTCCGCGCAGGACTTTTTTTATATCAGGGGAGGGCAAAATCAGCTTGTTATAATAGTCTCATGGCTTATAACGTATCCAATGAATCGCTGCAGCTCAGGCGAGTGAACCTGTTGGCGATATTTTTCGCCGTTTTTTTGATCTTGGTAGTAAGCAAACTTATGCAGCGGCAACTGATCGAGCATAATACCTTCCTGGCGTTGGCTCGCGAGCAGCACGTGGTTAATGAAAATGTACCAGCCCAGCGCGGCAAAATTCTGGTCTATGACCAACAATTGGGTAGTTATTATCCTCTGGCGACTAATGTATCTTTGTATAGCCTGAATGTAGTGCCTACCCAGATCCATCAGCCCGAATTAGTAGCTGCTAAATTATTGCCGTATTTGTCTAATATCACTGAAAGCGAACTGCTGGATGTTCTAAAATCTAATAAAGTGTACGCCCCACCCCTTAAGCGGCGCGTGGAGGTTAAGGAGAAAGACGAGATTCAAAAATTGGATTTGGAGGGGGTATATTTCCGAGCCGAAGAGTACCGCTATTACCCCGAAGATACCTTAGCCTCACATGTTTTGGGATTTGTGAATCGGGATGGTAAGGGTCAGTACGGGATCGAAGGTTACTTTGATAAAGAATTAAGTGGTCAAGCTGGCTTGGCCCAAGTGGAAAAAAGTTCCTTGGGGGCGCATATCACAGTAGGAGATCGCAAAATAGTCAGCCCCGAAAATGGTGCCGATGTGATTCTGACCATTGATCGAGCTATCCAATATTATGTCGAGAAGAAACTTAAAGAAACCGTTCTTAAACACCAGGCTACGGGAGGGGATGTGATTGTGATGGAACCGCAGAGTGGCCGGATTATTGCTATGGCCTCGTATCCGGATTTCAATCCAAATTTTTATAGCGAGTATCCTCTGGCTAACTTTACTAATTCCAATGTGTCGTTGGTTTATGAACCCGGATCAGTTTTCAAAGTGATTACTATGGCGGCAGGGATTGATGCTGGCTTGGTGTCGCCCAACACCACCTATTTTGACCCTGGTGAACTGCAGGTGGCAGATAAAGTTATTCGTAACTCCGATCTAGTTTCTCATGGGGTGCAAACGATGACCCAAGTATTAGAAAAGTCTTTGAATACAGGAGCGGTGTTTGTAGTACAGAAGTTAGGGCGCCAGCTTTTTTATAAATACATTAAGGACTTGGGGTTTGATGCCGTCACCGGGGCTGGTTTGGCAGGCGAGGTGGCGGCCCATGTGCGACCCTTTAGGGAATGGGCGGAGATGGACCTGGCTACTATCTCCTTTGGCCAAGCTATCGCCGTTACTCCCTTGCAGTTAATAGCGGCGATCGGAGCCATTGCCAACCAGGGCCAATTGGTTAAGCCGCACATTGTTGACAAGATTATTTACCCCACGGGGGCAGTTTCGATAGACACTCAGATCATCCGGTCGGCTATTAAGCCCCAAGCGGCTCAATTAGTGGGTGCTATGATGGTGAATGTGGTTGAGCAGGGGCATGGGAAGGCTGCCGGGGTCGAAGGTTATCGGATTGCCGGCAAGACCGGTACGGCCCAGATTGCTGGTCCGGGGGGCTATGAGGAGGGTGCTACCATCGGTACCTTCGTAGGATTCGCACCGGTAGAGAACCCCCGATTTGTGATGCTGACTCGGATTGACCGGCCTAAGGACGCTAAATTTGCTGAGGTTTCAGCGGCGCCTTTGTTTGGGGAGATTGCCAGGTTTTTGTTTAATTATTGGCAGATCCCACCAGAGCGGTAATGGTAAACTATATGGCGAGGAAATTATTAAAAACCTGGTTACGATGTTTGGCCGCTAAGGTTTTGGATAAATATAAACCGCGGATAGTAGCTATTACTGGCAGCACGGGCAAGACTAGCGTCAAAGAAGCTATTCTTTTGGTCTTGCAGGATGGGGACAAAAGCCGCATCGTAGGCACCCAAGGCAATCTCAATACTGAGTTTGGCGTGACCGCTACTATTATTGATCCTGGTTTTATAGGTACGGATGTGCAGGGCAAGGTTAAACTGACCGTGCGCGATGTTTGGCATTTAACTTGGCAGGCGGCTCGACTTTTACTGTGGCCACTACCTTATCCGGAAATCTTAGTGTTAGAACTAGCAGCCGATCGTCCTGGCGATATCCGATATTTTATGAGTTTTATTGAGCCGGAAGTAGGGGTGCTCATTAACATAGGTGATGTTCATTTAGAGTTTTTTGGTTCCAAATCAGAATTAATTGATGAAAAGAGCTTGGTCATTGCTCATGTTGACCCTAAAGGACTGGCAGTTTTGAATAAAGATGATGATTTTAGCAAATTGATCTCGCGCAAGACGCCAGCAAAGAAGATTTTTGTGAGTGCTGAGGGAGAGGCTGATCTCTGGGCTAGTGATATTGGTTTTGGTAGCAGTGGTTTGCATTTCAGTGTAGTGGTTGGTCCTGGCCGAGCGGGCAAGCGGGTTGCCCAGATTGACTTGCCAGTTTTTGGGTATCAGTTTGTTTATGCGGCCTTGTTTGCTCTGGCCGTCGGCGGCTACTTCAAGGTTCCTTGGGAGGTGATGGCTAAGAGGTTGAGTCACTATGCTGTGCCGAAAGGCCGGTTTGAAATTGTTAAACTGGGGGAGATCGTGGTAATCGATGATACTTATAATGCCAACCCCGCTTCCGTTTTAGCGGCCCTCAAGAGCCTGGCAAGGTTAGGAGTGAATCGCCGGAAGATAGCCATCTTAGGTGACATGCGAGAATTGGGCAGTGCTCACGACCGAGGTCATCGGAGCGTGGGGGAGTATGCAGCCAAGGTTGTGGACCAGCTTTGGGTGGTAGGTGAGGGAGGTGCTTTAATCAAGGAATCAGCTGTCCAGGCTGGTTTACCCTTAGGGCAAGCGCGCGATTTTACGGCGGATGCAATTCCTACTATTTTGAAGGATAATAATGTCATACTAGTTAAGGGTTCCCGAGCAGTTAAAATGGATAAGATTGTAGAGCTGATGAAAGAATTTTATGAGCGACCTCACTAAAATCATTACCGAGCATGGCAATCTGATCCGGGCATTAATCGTCGGGATGATTTCTTTTTTAGTTACCTTGGTTCTTACTCCCTTTTGGACCAATATTTTATATAAATACAGATTTTGGAAACAAGCTAAAGAAGAGACTTTATATGGTAGCTATGCCACAGTTTTCCAAAAACTGCATGGCGAAAAACATAAACGGAATATCCCTACCATGGCGGGAGTACTGGTATGGGGGGTGATCG
>CAYGXX010000018.1:0-13203 GCA_964354145.1 uncultured Candidatus Saccharibacteria bacterium | reverse complement strand
TAAATCCGCGGTGATAGTTTCCACCGATTGTTGTGAGTAATAACCATAGAACCAGTATTCAACTAGCTCTGAGGTTGGCTTCCCGAATGACTCTCGTCCCAAGAATTCAAAGTTAGCTACTTTGAAGCTAAAGATGCTCTCCAGTAGCTGTTGGCTAGGCCCGGCGGTTGGGATATCCAGTCGGCGCCCATGCACAAAGATGATAACTTTATCGCTGGCCGCAGTTTGACCCGACCAACGAAAAAGCTTTCCGCCAGAGGCGGATGCATTATCTGATGAGGATGGTGGAGAATCAGGGGCTCCACACCCGGTCATTAAGACAAATACCAGCAATAGCCAGTGATACCAACACCTTGGATTCACTCATCATCACCTCCTTGGTGAACATTGTGATTTCAAGGTACTATGATAAGACGCTGGTGAGCTCTTTCTCGAGCTCAGGTGTCTGGGCAGTCTTAGTGGTTGTTTTAAGTCTTTGCCACTGCCCTTTCGCAAAGACTTCCAATTCTACGTTAATCTCTCCTTGATGTTTTTCCAATACAGTTTTCAAAGTTTTTAGTTTTTCTCCAGTAAAACCCAGCGGAACCTTAATTAACAAGCTGCTCTCGGTGAATTGAAATCGGGTCCCCGGCGATACCGGCTGTACTAGCTCTGTCTCCAATGGCAAGGTCGGCAGCTTAGCCAAATAATCTTCTGTGATCTCAGTTAAACTATCTGCCACTAACTTAGCTTCGCTTTGGACTATCATTTCATCCCCTTCTTCAATAACCCGATCTTTGACATTTACTTTACCTTCTACTAATAAAATCTTATCGGTGACTAAAAGCTCCGCATGACTATTCATAATATTCGGGAAAATTAGCACTTCCAAACTGCCACTTAAATCTTCCAGGCGCATAAACGCCATGGGCTCGCGGTTACGAGTAATGACTTTCTGCACCTTGGTCACGATCCCCCCTACCTTGATTTTTTTATTGTCCGATGAGCTATTTAAGGAGGCAATCTCCCTCACTTGACCCTTAAGCCGCGGCATCATCTCTTTTAAGGGGTGCTTGGAAACAAAGGTGCCGAGTAGTTCTTTTTCCCAAGCTAGACGCTCTCGTTCGGTAGAGCTTTCGCTCTCTCTCAACTTAAACGTGGGAGATTGCATTACCTCCTCGCCAAAGATGCCAATTTGATCAATATTGTGATCTTTATGAATACTACTCACAAATTCCATCATATTATCAACATTATTAAAGAGCTTCTTACGGTCGCCAAATTCGTCTAAGGCTCCCGCCCGCGATAAAGACTCCAAAACTTTTTTATTCAGAGCTTCCTTAGGCACCCGGGTGAGAAAACCAGTTAAATCTTGGTAAGATCCCCGTTGTTTGCGTTCCTCCTCAATCAACTCCGACACCTTCCGCCCAACATTTTTGATGACATTCAGCCCATACCGAATGTTGCCAGTGTCCTTCACAACAGCAAAATCGATAAAGCTTTCATTCACAGATGGCGGCAGCACTCGGATGCCAAGCCGCTCTGCCTCAGCAATATCTTTAGCTACTTTGTCCAAATCGGTTTGATCAGAAGTGAGCAAAGCCGCTAAAAACTCGTTCGGGTAATGTACTTTTAAGTAAGCAGTCCAATAGGCAATCACAGCATACGAAGCCGCATGCGCTTTATTAAAGCCATAATCAGCGAATGGCTTAACAAATTCAAACAATTGTTCGGCGATTTTCCGATCAATCCCGTTGCCAATCGCTCCTTTAATAAACTTCATTTGCTGTTCAAATAACATTTCTTTCTTTTTCTTGCCGATCGCTTTACGCAAAACATCAGCTTCTCCTAAACTAAAACCACATAGATCACGTGCAATCTGCAAAACTTGTTCTTGATAGACCGCAATTCCGTAAGTTGCCTTTAGAATAGGTTCTAGTTTAGGGTGCAGGTATTCAATTTTTTTGCGACCATGTTTGCGATCAATGAAATCTGGGATGAGTTCTATTGGGCCAGGACGATACAGCGCGACCATCGCGATCAGGTCACCCAGAACAGTAGGTTTTAGTTCTTGCAAATTCCGGCGCATACCCTCGCTTTCAAATTGGAAGACCCCCACGGTTTCCCCGCGGCTCAACAGAGTATAGACAGCAGCATCATTAAAGGGGATCTGCTCTACCGCTAAATCTTTGTCGCGAATCTTGCGGACAATCCGCAAAGCATTTTTAATAATCGTTAAATTCTTCAGTCCCAAAAAATCGATTTTCAGGAGACCCAATCTTTCGATTGGCCCCATAGAATATTGGGTGACCAAGGAAACCTCGCCTTTTACCGCCCGTTGAATCGGAGTGTAATTGACCAGATCCTTATCTCCAATCACCACGCCAGCCGCATGGGTGGAAGTATGCCGAGCTACTCCTTCTAATTTCTTAGACAAATCAATTAATCGCTTAATTTGATGATCCCCGGCGTACAACTTTTTTAACTCATCGATTGTATTCAAGGCTTCATCTAAATTCAAACCAAAGGGAATCAACTTGGCGATCCGATCGACATCGTTATAAGCAAATCCTAATACCCGACCCGTATCCCGGACGGCTGCCCGAGCAGCCATGGTGCCAAAAGTAATAATCTGAGCTACTCGCGCCTCGCCATATTTCTCCACCACATAGCGAATTACTTCCTCCCGCCGATCATCAGCAAAATCAATATCAAAATCTGGCATACTGATCCGTTCTGGATTCAAAAAACGCTCAAAAAACAAGCCATAATCCAAGGGATTAAGATCAGTGATATATAAAACATAAGATACCATGCTGGCGGCTCCACTCCCCCGGCCCGGACCAACTACCACACCCTGCTCTTTAGCCCAGCGAATCATATCTTCCACCACCAAAAAATAAGACTCATAATTCATTTGGTTAATCACGCCTAATTCATACTGAATCCGCTCTAAAATCTCGGGGGTAAGCTGGTCACCAAACCGTTTTTTAATGCCGATTTGGACTAATTTGCTCAGATATTCTTTTTCGGAAGTTTCCCCGGCAGGCAAATCAAACTTAGGCAAGATAATTTTGTCTAATTCTAGTCTGACATCACACAGGGCAGCGATCTTCTCAGTATTGGCTAATGCCCCCGGCACATCGGCGAAGGCTTGGGCCATAACATCCGGGGATTTAAAATCAAACACATCACCATGCATATTAAAGCGATCTTCCTCCGCGAGAAGAGCACCTGTTTGCACACACAAGAGAACATCCTGAGCCTCGGCGTCTTCAGGAGTTAAATAATGGGAGTCCCCCGTAGCGACCAGCGAGATATTTAACTCCCGCGCCAATTCTCTCATTGCCGCATTAGCTTTAATTTGCTCTGGCATATTAAAGTGAGGCATCAATTCCAGATAATAATCTTCACCAAATACCTTTTTGTGCCAAAGGGCTATTTTTTTGGCATCTTCCAGCCGGCCCTCTAGAATTGCCGAGGGCACCTCACCAGCTAAGCAGCCTGACATAGCAATGAGCCCATCACTGTGCTCTGCCAAAAAGCTGTGGTCAATCCGTGGTCGATAATAATACCCATCCAGATGTGCTTTAGTGGTAATCTTGAGCAGATTCAGATACCCTGAGTAATTTTTAGCCAAGAGGGTCAGATGATAATAGCCCTTTTTTCCAGGAGTGGTGATCTTCTCTTCTAAGCTACCCTGGGCTACATACACCTCACAGCCTAAAATTGGCTTGATCCCAGCTTTTTGGCATTCTAGATAGAATTCAATAGCGCCATACATTACTCCGTGGTCGGTCAAAGCTAAAGCGGTAGCCCCCTGGGCTTTGGCAGCCATTACTAAATCCGGGATCTTAGTCAATCCGTCCAACAGGCTATAGTGGCTATGCACATGCAAATGGACCAAATCACCTCCTACCCTAAAATTTACGTTAAACGTACTTTCTATTCTAACAAATTAGCTCCTCTTCCGCTTTACTTCTTCTGCCGCTCAAAAAATAGCCAACTCAAGAGCACCACCACCAGAATCACCCCGAGGATAATTACCAGCCACCAGACCCAATTTAAGATAAAATGGGTAATTCCTACGGCAACACTAACCAGACCTTGTCCCCAAGAGGTATCCGAAAGAAACCAGACTCCTACTAAGAATATTAGGATTCCCAAAAAAATGTCTCGGATCAGATGCGGATGGGATTCGCCAAAATAAACTAACTCATTCCAGAAAACTTGGAAACCGCTTTTTTCATGGTAATCCTTGCCCATCATATCCAGAACAGCGCGAAGATAGATGGCTGTAGCATCCTTAGCAGTTTTCAAATCCACAAAAAATCCCGGGACCTCCACAATATCTTCGTAAACCTTGCGGGCTTCCAACAATCCTTTCATATTAGAAAAAAGATTGGCGGAATTTTGGATTGCCTCATTCACCGTCTCACCAAAACTAATAATCCCCAACACTTCGCGAAAAAGCTTGTCCGCCTCCACCACTGCCATATTCAAAGCAGCTCGGTTTTTTTGAGCCAGTAGTTTTTCGATCCGATCCCATTCCTTCTCAATAATGATTTCTTCCTGCTCAACTTCTTGCTCGGGTGATGGCTGGTCGAGAATTTCTTCTTCCATAGATTAATAGAAATTAATGATTTTATCAGGCACAAATTTATAGCTTTTTCCAGCAACTAATTTAGCTAATTTATCGTCTTGTTTAATTGCTGTTAGGATCGTCTGCTCATCGGTACCAGCCATTACTTCCACCGCTCCCCGTTTCTTGCCTTGTTCTTGGACAATAATGGTAACTTTATCCAATTTAGCTTTACTTGGGTCCGCCACCGGCCACTTGGCCGTGAATACGCTCTCTTTTTTACCCAATATGCCCTGCCATAACTCCTCGGCCAAATGTGGGGCAAAAGGCGCCAATAAAACAATAAAATCTTCTAGCCAGTTGTTGCTTTTGCCATCTTCAATCGCATTATTCACGAAAATCATAAAGGCGCTGACTGCCGTATTAAAATGAAACTCTTCAGTATCTTCTGTAATTTTAATAATCAACCGATGTAATTCACTTTCTTTACTATCATCTGGCGGTAGTTTAGCCCGCTCTTGGGCCAAACGATAAGTACGATCCAAAAATTTTTTCACTCCTTCAATCCCAGCGGTATTCCAAGGCTTGGCTTGGTCAAATGGCCCCATAAACATTTCGTACATTCGTAGAGCATCTGCCCCAAAGCCTTCTACTACCTCGTCAGGATTGATGACATTGCCTTTGGATTTACTCATTTTTTCACCATTTTCACCTAAGATCATACCCTGGTGACGCAATTTCAAAAACGGCTCATCAAAACTGATGTAACCCAGCTTATGCAAAACTTTAGTAATAAATCGGGCAAAAATTAAATGCCCTGTGGAATGTTCTGCCCCCCCTACATAAACATCCACCGGCAGCCAATATTTTAATCTATCTTTGCCAGCAAATTCTTTGGTATTTTTAGGGTCGGCATAGCGCATAAAATACCACGAAGAACACACAAAAGTATCTAATGTATCGCATTCGCGCCGAACCGCTTCGGGATATCCTGCCGGTAATTTTTTGAATTCTTCAGAATAAGTTAAAGGCGATTCACCAGTGGGCCTAAATTCAACATCAGTTGGTAACAAAACTGGCAAATCTTCTTCTTTGATGGGGATGGGATTATCATCTTTGTCATACAGAATAGGAATCGGTGCTCCCCAATAGCGTTGCCGACTAACCAACCAATCTCGCAACCGATATTTTACCGCAATTTTCCCGCCCACCATCTTGGTGATTTCCCTGCCTGCAGTTTGCCAATCCGCCCCATCAAATTTTTCTGAATTAACCAATTTACCTGCACCGACAAAGGGCAACTTTCCATTCCCATCACTGATCACTTCAACAATCGGTAAATCAAATTTTTGAGCGAAAACAAAGTCACGCTCGTCATGGGCTGGTACACACATCACTGCCCCATAACCATAACCAGCCAACACATAGTCGGCCACCCAGATCGGAATTTCTTTACTATTAGCTGGGTTAATTGCATAAGCGCCGGTAAACACCCCAGTTTTATCTTTGGCCTCGACAATGCGGTCTAATTCGGTTTTTTTCGCGGTAGCTTCTTGATATTTCTTGACTTTTTCTCTGTATTCATCCGCCACAATTTTATCTAAACCAGCATATTCCGGCGCTAACACCATATATGTAGCACCAAACAAAGTGTCTGGTCGGGTCGTAAACACTTTAATACTAACCCGCTGACCTGCCTGCCCGACTGAATCGTCGTTCGGGCGGGCTAACCTGCTAGCTACTTTGAATTCAATGTCTGCCCCTTCTGATTTCCCGATCCAATTGCGCTGAATTTCTTTAGTACCTTCTGGCCAGTCTAGTTTCTCTAAACCTTGAAGTAAGTCTTCGGCAAAATCGGTGATCTTAAAAAACCATTGCTTGCGTTTTTCTTGTACTACCGCCGTGCCACAGCGTTCGCAACAACCCCCTACCACTTGTTCATTGGCCAAGACGGTTTTATCATTTGGGCACCAGTTCACATAGGCCTCCTTTTGATAGGCCCAACCTTTTTTATAAAGCTTTAAGAACAGCCACTGCGTCCATTTATAATATTCCGGTTCGGAAGTGACTACTTGCCGGCTCCAGTCATAAGAAAAACCGATCATATCAAGCTGTTTTTTGAACCGCTCAATATTTTTGGCAGTGTTTTCTGCCGGAGGGACCCCCTTTTTGATAGCCGCATTCTCTGCCGGCAGACCAAAGGCATCAAAGCCCATGGGGTGCAACACATTAAAACCCTTCAGCCGGTAGTAGTGGCTTACAATATCGCTCGCGATGTAGCCCTCAGGGTGTCCTACATGTAAACCCTCTCCCGAGGGATACGGAAACATATCCAAAACATACCTTTTCTCGCCAGTTTCCTTAGTGGAAAAGATCTTATGTTTTTCCCAATATTTCTGCCACTTGGCATCTAGTTTTTGATGATCGTATTTCTCTTTTAGTTCTGCCATTATTAGCTATAAAATATATGATTCTGGATGAGACCAGAACGACAATGCAATGTAAACATTATCGACTAAACCCCCATAGGAGCAGTTTAATTTTAACACAAACCCGATTTAGGCTAAGCCGAGATGGTGGAGATAGTGGGATTCGAACCCACGACCTCTTGCATGCCATGCAAGCGCTCTAACCAACTGAGCTATATCCCCGTCTCGCCCCATAGCATAGCTGACAACCTCTATCTTATCAAGCTATACTTAGGTTATGAATACCTCCATCCAATTCTTGGGAGCCTGCGGCATGGTTACCGGCTCCAATTATTTAATTACTCATGGTCAGACCAAATTTTTGGTGGATTGCGGACTATTTCAGGGTGATCAAGCCGACAAGCAACGCAATTACGAACCTTTTGCTTTCAACCCCCAAGAAATAGGTTTTATGATCCTTACTCATGCTCACCTCGATCACTGTGGGCGCATTCCCAAGCTCTACCGGGAGGGTTTCCGGGGAAAAATCTACTGCACCCCGGCGACTGCCGACCTAGCCAAGGCTATCCTAACAGATGCCGCTCAAATCCAGGAACATGGTGTGCAGCCAGACCAAATTGAAAAATTATTTAACCGCCAGGATGCTATGGGCGCCATTCAACTCTTCCATAAGCTGGATTACCAAGCTGAACTCAAAATTAATTCTCAGATTAGAATCCATTTGCAGGATGCTGGCCACATTTTAGGCTCCGCTTTAGTAGAAGTTTGGCTGGACGACACTAAAGTAGTTTTTTCGGGTGACCTCGGCAATAGCCCCGTGCCCATCCTATGCGACCCGACCATTATTAAAGAAGCCAATTATGTGATTTGCGAATCAACTTATGGGGATCGCCTACACTCCCCCTTACTTTCACGAGAAGAAGATTTACAAAACGCGGCTATCTTTGCGCAAAAACACCATGCCCAGATCATTATCCCCGCCTTTGCTTTGGAGCGCACTCAAGATTTGCTTTACACATTTAATCTCCTAAGAAATCAGGGTAAATTCCCGGATATCCCCGTTATTTTGGATAGCCCCCTCGCCGCCGAGATCACGGAGATTTACAAAAGATACACTGACTTATTTGATCAAGATTTTCAGACTTATCTCAAAACCGATCCTGACCTGTTCGACTTCCCTAATTTTAGATTAATCTCCACGCGAGAGGAATCTAAAAAATTAAATACGCTCCAGAGCGCTGCCGTTATCATCGCTGGTTCCGGCATGGTTGATGCTGGCCGGGTACCTTATCATATTGTGCATCACGCTAGCAACCCGGATAACCAGATTATCTTCACTGGCTACCAAGTCCTGGGTACACCCGGACGCAAAATCCTAGATGGTGCTAAACATATCCGGCTTTACGATGAATACGCCAACATTCGCGCTAAGGTAATTGGTATTGAGTCGTTCTCTGCACACGCCGATCAAAACGGCTTGCTCAATTGGCTAAAAGGATTTCAAACCAGCCCTACGGTACTGGTAACCCATGGCGATGACGATTCACGGCAAATCTTGACTACCAAAATCAGCCAACAACTTAAACTACCAGCTCGTCAGCCACAACTCCAAGAAGTCATTGAGCTCTACTCTAACCCGCCATTGGAGTTTTAGCGTTCTGCTTCTTAGCTCCAGCCCTTGGAACTCGAGCCTCTGTTTCTAATCCGGGCATTGGAGAAGAGATGTCGTAGCTTCCCATGCTGGCCATTGGAGGTTGATCGTCTTTGTCCCCAACCCAGCCCTTGGAACCCGAGCGTCTGGCATCCAGAAAATTCCCGTTGCGAAGCCAACTGTTCGAGCATTCCTTTAAGGAATGTGAGTTTGGCGAAAGCAGTAAGGGAATTTTATGTTGATGCCCAGCGAGAGTGACGGGCTGGGACTTTTGGCTACTTTTCTAGAAAAGTAGCAAGAAAAATTCTGAGTACTCTGTAAGAGTAACAAAAAAAGATAAGGATCTAGAGTTTAATGTTCTTAGCAAATACCTCTACCCATGGCAGAGACTTTTCTTTGCCGGTCATTGCCCAGTAAACGCCCGCTAAACTGACCACTGCAAACAGTAACCAGACTATTTTGTATAACCAAACTATCACCCAAGTAACATGCGTGGCAAACAAGGTGACTAAAAATGATTCAATCAGCCAGAGGACAAACCAAGCTACTAATTCCGCCCCAAATAAGACCATCCCCCGCTTAATATGGAAATTCACAAAAGGATGATCCTTTTTCACTACCCAGGGGATGACAAATAAAGCCGACAGATAACTTAGCGCGGCGAATACTTTGATATCTACCTCCAAAGGTTTCGGCGAGGGGGTAACCGGCGTTTCATTGATCGGGGCCGAGGGCTCCCTCGGTAATTCCTCTGGCTCAGATGGGAAAGGATTCGTTAGAGGTTCTTCCATGGCTTAATAACTCGTTTAGTCTATTTTGATACAAAATAGCTACTACACTAATAGTCAAAAATAGTATAAGTCGCCCTTGTTGTAAAGTCCAAAGGTAATGATCAAACAAACCCAATAAAATAACTGCTACTACAGAGCTAAAAGCCGTAAAATTTAGCAGACTTCTTTGCGCTCTTAATAGGTGTCCGCCAGTCCAGAGAACGCCTAGCAGCAATAAAATAAATAATATCTCCCCTATCCAACCGACCTCTGCCAATACTAGTAAAAATATATTGTGCACCGGCTGATAATCCCAAACTTGATGGCTCAAATTATACGCCCAACCCGGCAGATTAGCGTCATAATGCCAACCCACCTCGCTGATATCCCGTTTTTCCAAATACAAGGGGTATTGACCCACCCCCACGCCGGTTAAAGGATACTGGTAATAAACTGATTTGAATTGGTTCAACTGATCAAGCCGGGAAACCACGGATTCTTTCTCAATGGTGCTAGCCTCCGTATTGAACCGGGACATAATAGCCGAGTATTGGCTCAAAACTACAATCAGAATCATTCCAATTAAAACCAGACCCCACCCGTGAAATTGCTTCCAACCATAAAATCGCCAGATTATTCCCAAAATCAATACTACCCCGAAAGCCAACCAAGCAGCCCGAGAAAAACTAAATAACAAAGCTACCACTCCCAAGCCCAAAATAATCCAATAAGCCCATCTCAGCCAAACTGCCCGCGCGGTAGCGTAAGCTAATATTACCCAAGGCAGAACCACTGCCAAATAACCCCCTAAGATATTAGCATGAGGCAATGTGCCATGTGCCCTAAGATGCCTCGCCCCATTGATTATCACCACCGGGATCCCCAACTCCAGGGGGTTCAAGGGAGACTCTCCTAGATATTTAAGGCCAAGAGAATGATTAGCGAGATATTGGCCAATAGCTACCATGGCTTGCAACCCACATCCCCAGACTAAAGGCACTACAATATCCGATAAGGCGCTCACCGCGCTTACCAAATATATATAGAACAAGTAAAAAAGCGAGAAGTGAGCAGCATTATTGACCCCCACTAACCAGTTACCAGTGGTAGCCTGGCTATACCAGACGGATGCCCACAGCCAAACTATCAACAAGGTCAGCGGCCAGAAAATGATAGCGGGTCCAGTTTTTGGTCTTGATTTGCTCCCGGTTAATAACCACGTCAATAAGACCAGGATGATCAAGACATCCGATAAATAAATGCTAATGGAGGCATACTCAAAAAATTGGCCCTGATGTTCTGCCCACAACAATGTATGCCGGAACTGCCAGGGCAAAACAAATATGGCTAACCATAAAAGGGCTTTATTTAGTTTTTGCCAAAAGGTCATCCAGCGCCTGTTCAACGGCATCGCGCACTTGCGCCCGCCGGTCATTAAAATGCAGTTTAATTATATCTCGGTTATATACCACACTAGGATTAACCCCGAATTTGCGAAGATTTTTATCAATAATGCGCCGCTGTTTAGTGTAAGCCCATTCCTCGAACTGATTCCCCCATTTACCTCCTAAGATTCTTTCTAGTACCCCTCGGAATATTGATGGTTTCAGATACTTTAACCGTCTAATTCTTGGACTTCGCCAGGCTACCGGCAAAGATGCCTTCACCCATTGATTGGCTTGGCGGAGTGATCGATGTTCGCCATCAGGCCAGATCGGCACCAAATCGGCTAACCAGTAAGCTAGATAGTAATCGTTCTCAATGGCCAGTTTACTAATATCTAGTCCTTGGGTGCTAAGAAAAAATTCAGGCGAGAATTTCCCCCAGCGACGTGTGCTGCGAACACGCAATTTAAATAAATTCATCCAGACCACTAGCCAAGCCCGGGTGGTCCACAACCTACCTGGTTGGGCGACTACTAATAAATCTATATCGCTATTGGAGTGGGCATTATTATAAGCCAAGGTATTGGTAACGTAGACTTGCGACAGAAATGGCACATTGGAAAACAGCCAGCGCCAGCACTCCACCTTATGCCAAAGTTGGTCTGCTAAATCTATCCGCCCCAAGCGCTCCCCAATCGACAAATCGTTCCGCCAAACTATATCACCCACTAAACTAACGTTGGGCAACCCCTTAACAATACTTTTAACCTCCTCTTCAGTTAATTCCCGTCGCCAAACATACCGCCGCAGCTCCCTGAGGGTCAGGGGAAATCTAAACCAGCTAAAGAAGATTATTGGCACTAGGACTGATTTTCTTATGATTTGGCTAGCTTTCATCTCATGCGATTACCTTCTAGTATACCTTACTGCGGCTTACCGCTCTCCTTAAACTATGTTACTTTAGTCTTATATGAAGAAAGTAGTTTTTAGTGGCATCCAACCCACAGGTATCCTCCATTTAGGCAATTATTTCGGCGCCATTAAACAATGGATTAACCTGCAGAATAAGCATAAATGCTATTTCTGTATTGTTGATTTACATGCCATCACCGTACCGCAGGATTCAGCAAAACTACATCAGCAAATCCTAGACACAGCTGCAGTTTATCTGGCAGCAGGATTAAACCCTAAGAAAACTGTTTTGTTCGTGCAATCTCAAGTGCCTGCCCACAGCGAAGGGACTTGGCTGCTGAATACGATTGCCTCCATGGGCGAACTGATGCGCATGACTCAATTCAAAGAAAAACAAGAAAGTAAACCTAATGTATCCGTGGGGTTATTCGATTACCCCGTATTGATGGCAGCCGATATATTGTTATATGACACTAATTTAGTTCCTGTGGGGGAGGATCAAAAACAACACGTGGAGCTGGCCCGTGATCTGGCAATTCGGTTTAACAATAGATTTGGCGAAACTTTTGCAGTGCCCGAGCCACTACTCCCTAAATTCGGCGCTCGGATTATGGGCTTGGATGATCCCATGATGAAAATGAGTAAATCAGCGGCTAGTCCCAATAATTATATTGCCTTGACTGATACCCCAGAGGTAGCACGAGATAAAATCATGCGGGCCGTTACCGATTCGGGCTCGGAAATTAAATTTGATCCTACCAACAAGCCAGCAATTTCTAATTTACTCACCATCTATTCCCTACTGAATGAACTAACGATAGCAGATTTGGAAACTAAATATCAAAATAAGGGTTATGGCGAATTCAAAAGTGACTTGGCAGAAGCTGTGGCACAGTTCCTTATGGCATTCCAATCTCAATTGTTGCAAGCAAAACAAGACCCTGAAAATATCAAAAATATCCTTATAGCGGGCGCTAAAAAAGCCAAGAAAGTTGCCAACAAAAAAATTACCGCCCTGCAGCAAACTATGGGTCTCGGCATCTAGGCTTTAGCCAAAATTAAGCCCCAGACTTCCCGGGCGCCGTTTTGTTTAAGAACTTTGGCACATTCATTAATAGTCGCACCGGTGGTTACAATATCGTCTATCAATAATACTGTTTTGCCCAGCAAAATTGGTTTTTGATGGGCGGAAACAGCGAACACGCCCTGGATATTCCCCCGCCGCTCTCTCCTGCTTAAACCAAATTGAGGTTTGGTAAATCTTCGGCGCACCAATGCTTTAACTAGCGGCCAATCTGTCCGCTCAGCCACTATCTCAGCTAAAGACTGAGCTTGGTTAAATCCCCTCTCCCACAGACGGTTGCGATGTAGGGGTACTGGGACGACAATCAAGTCAACCCCCCGACAAAACCGGCTGGCTACCTCTGCCAGCCACCCCCCCAACACATTAACCACCGGCCTCACCCGATAATATTTTAGTCCATAAACTAGCTCC
>CAYGXX010000017.1:0-14128 GCA_964354145.1 uncultured Candidatus Saccharibacteria bacterium | reverse complement strand
TTATCCTCACCTGTGCTTCCCCAGCCCCAGCGCCCCCAGCCCAGAGCGACCTGCCCGATATGCCATAGTCCAGAGCCGGCTTTCGCTTGGGTCATGGATCATCATTACGAAAATACTACTTTTTCTCTCTATGAATGTGCACGCTGCCAAGTCAGAACTTGGTGGCCGTTTAGCCAACCAGAGAGCACCTATTATCAGGCCAATGCCATATACCAGCCCGATACTTTAGACGCTAAAGCAACAGTGTGGGTGTGGTATTATGCCCAATTTCAGCATCACCCTCCATTTAAAAACCCTCAAGGAAAAACCCTACTGGATATTGGCTGCGGCGAGGGAATATTTTTAGCCAAGGCCAGAAAACAGGGTTATGTAGTAACCGGTTTTGATTTTAACGCCGATGAAATTGCCTACGCTAAAAATCGGTATGGTTTAACTGATTTATCAGTGGATACTTTAGAGAGTTTTTACCAAAAACATCTTCACCAACAATTTGATGTGATTACTATGTTTGAGGTATTAGAACATCTGGATCGACCCCGAGAATGGCTGCAGATTATTAAAAAACTGCTTAAACCGGATGGTCGCTTAATTATTTCTGTACCTAATCGTGATATGTATTGGGGTAAGTTGGATTATTTGTCAACTGACTTGCCACCTCATCATCTAGCTAGTTGGAGCCCGGTGGCTCTGCGAAATTTTTTGAAAGAGATGGGATTTGAACCAATACTACATAAACTAGAACCCCCTTTAGGTAGATTCTCACGCTGGTTAAAACCCCGAGTTTATCAAGCACTCGGGGCAATAACCCAGCCGACCAAGAGCAACCATCGACAACCTTCCCTCGCCCACTTGCATAAAATTAAATATGTCATCTACCCTTTTACTCAATTACTGCTGTGGTTAGGTTACCCAGGAGATGACCAATATATAATGGCACAACATACTGAAGAGTAACCAAGAAATCATAAATCATCATCCAGCCCTAAACTGACCTGATATTATTTTTTACTATTTTAATAAAAGGCCGCCCAGGGAGGGCGGCGCGAATCAATAGGAGCAACGTGAGGCGGATCCTGGGAGTTAAAGACCAGGGAGATTGATATTCCTGTTCGTAGGAATCATGATCTGCCCAGTCTTGATGAGATGGATGGCATTGAGAATCGCAAAAATCGAAGAGGTATCCTCGATTCTGTTGGCGCTGACGGCGTTGTTGAGAGTATCGAAGCACATCTGCTCGGCCTCTTCCAGAGACACCCGGATGAACTCCATCTTGGGAGTAACTGATGGATCTTCTTCCCACTTGGTTGCGTAGGTAAACGCTATGGGAGTAAGAATGGCACCATGCCCCGGGTCAGAGATGTACCCGCTGGCCTCGTTTCCGCACAGATAGAGATCTTCGACCTTCACTTTAAGCCCTACATAGCGACGGATCATTTCGACAAACGATGCCAGATCGCCAGTTGAGCCATCGTGAAAATATCCCCCGCAGGCCTTGGTAACCTCAGTCGCTGGCCTCCCGGTGCCCCGGTCTGGCCGCCGCCTGCGCACCAAGCCAAGGAAAATGCCATCGCTGTCATTATCACGACCCAAAAAGATGATGTTGGCCGCTGGTCGCGTGTGGTAGACCGGAGAGATATTTTCTCCTTCCTTTCCCAGCTCTAACACGACATAAGCCGTGCTGACAGACAGCGGATTTCCCCCCTCGTCCGATTTGATGACAACACCCGTCTTGTTGCTGATGTCCAGCATATCGAGGTGGATCGGTAAATCCAAGTTGGTAACTCTGTTACCGGCATTGCTACCATATGGCATAATGTATGCCTCCTTCTTGTCAAAGATTTTCTGTAAAGCTTATTATAAGCAAATTAACTCCTGTGTCAAGGATAATTACCCCGCCGTCATTCCCGCGCAGGCGGGAATCCAGACAAAAAAATTAAAAGTCTTCAGATAGATCTCGCCAATCTGGATTGTCTTGTTCAATTAATCTGATTTTCCATTGCCGATTCCATTTTTTAAGTCGTTTTTCTCGTACAATAGCTTGTTCGATGGAATCAAAGACTTCAAAATAAACTAATTTATGGCATTGGTGCTTGGCTGAAAAACCAGGGATTAGGTTATTCTTGTGCTGATAAGTTCTCCCTACTAAGTTAGATGTCACGCCAATATAAAGCGTGCCATTCTTGCTACTGGCTAAAATATAAACATAGGATTGCTTATCCATAAGTTTATTTTACTGTTTATTTCTGGATTCCCGCCTTCGCGGGAATGACGGAAAAGGAGAGAGAAAAAATGATGGGAGTAAAGTTCAGGATGACGGGAGGGAAGCGATCATCGCGTCAAGTGAGGGGATTTGGAGTTGTTGATTCAAGTTTTTTATTGTGCGCAAACGGCGATCGATGGCTACAGGCGCTGCCACAGAATTGATTTTACAATTCAAATTAAAGCGCTGGTTTAATTTCACTAATAAATCGTGTTTGGTAATATCATCGGAAAAAATATGATAAACTCCCGGCTCGGGATTAACTTCACCGTTAATAATTTTCTGACAAACTTTTCCAAGTTCTAAAGACGTGATGCCGTTCCACCAATGATTGATATAACCATTTATTTCATTTCCGCTTTGGCTTAAAACCCATGCTAACAGCCCGCGATTCCCCACGAGCTCTGGTCCGATGGTGGAGCACCTCACTACAATTGCCCTCAAAGGCTCTCCAAGTGCCTTAGAAGCTCCATAAATATCTGGAGGGAGCTTGGGAGCCATCTCATCATAAGGCGCGCCCGCGGAGCCGCTGAACGCGCAGTCGGTAGTAATCTGAATAAGCTTTTTATCTAACTCTTCTGCTAAAATTTGCGGGAAAACGCTATTTACAAAAAAGGCTAAGCCCGGATCGCTATCGCAATATGGTTTGATAATTCCCAAAGCGTTAATAACAAAATCACAAGTATGCAAATGATCCAACAAAGCAGCAAAGGCCGGACAATGCCTCTCACCATAAAATCCTTTTACATACTCTTGGTAAGCCGGCAACAAATCCAAATGATATTTCTCATGTTTCTCCGTCCCGCTATATTTCTGTTGCAGTAAATTTAATTTATCCTCGCTGCGATAAACTAACACTAAATCATAATTATCCTTCAAGGCAGCATAAAGCGAGTTACCAATCATTCCGGTAACTCCTAAAATCGCGACTTTGGGCTTATAAGCGAACATTACTCTTGTTTGGGCACAGGTTGAGAGGTAGTCATCGTCAAGGTTTCCGTGGGCTGGGGAGTCCCTAAAACTTTGGCGGCTAATTGTTGAATCTCTGGCACCGAAAGTAGCCGCTCCCGATCGGAAGTGTAGGCTACTCCGTATTCGGAGCGCACTAAATCTTTACCGATGACCACATAGCCATTTTCCGTCTCGGTAAGCCGAGTAAATTCTTCGGAAGAAATCAAAGCTTCGTGCAATTTCTCTCCCCGCATTTTACCGATAACTCTAATATTGTTTGAAAAAGCAGCCGCAATATCGCCCAGCCGGGCTGCTGGAGACCGTTTAATAAACACATCTCCCCGCATAGGGCTATTAAGGGCTAACATAATTAAATCGATCGCTTCATCAACCGTCAAAATAAACCGTGTCATACTGGGATCTGTCACTGTCAGCTGTTCTCCCTTTTGCGCTTGTTGATAAAAGAGTGGGATAACACTCCCCCGACTGCCAAACACATTACCATAGCGCACGCAGTTATAGCTATAAGACACGAATATCTTTTCCTGCAGCGCCTTAGTCATACCATAAGCGTTCACCGGGTCCACGCCTTTGTCGCTACCGATCGTCATTGCTTTGGTAATGCCATGGTAAAAAGCGGCGCGAGCCACATTTTCCGTGCCCAAGACATTGGTTTTAATGGCTTCGATCGGATTTTCCTCGCAGACTTCAATCCGTTTCATCGCGGCAGCGTGGATGACCACATCTGCCCCTTTCATCGCCCGGTGCAAAGCATCATAATCCCGGATATCGCCGATCTTGTAAGTGACATTTGGATACTGGCGCTGAAGTTGAGCTTGTTTTAATTCGTCCCGCGAATAACCAGTAATCTCCCACTGGCCATAAAACCGGCTCAACAACTCCTTGCCTAAAGTTCCCGTAATACCAGTAATAAAAACCTTCATTTATTGTTATTATTTAACCATCCTTTAATGTAACTCCTCGATGCGCCTGTCACAACCAGGCTTACTCGGAGAATAAATATCTTATTTCCCGAGCGGAGCCTCGCCCAGGGCGGGCGAAGTCGAGGGATTACATTGTTAATACAGCTTTTGTTTATAAGACAGGATATACTTTATCATTTTATCAGAGGGGCTACCCTCATTATCATAAGGTGATTGCCAGTTAGTTGGCACGGTTAACATTACATTCACAGCCTTTAAAATCGCTTCGGGGCTATCTACCCCGCTCAAAATAGTCGCCCCACACTCCAACACCTCAGGGCGTTCCATCGCTTGGCGAATAACCACTGATGGCACTCCCAGCACTGCCCCCTCTTGCGGAACAGTGCCACTATCACTGATCAGGCACTTGGCGTGTTTTTCGAGAGTCAAGAAATCCAAAAATCCCATCGCCTCCATAACTCTGACCCTGTCCGGCAAAGTAATACCTAATTCCTGGATCTTAGCTAAAGTTCGCGGATGCAAACTCCAAATCACCGGTTGTTGATATTTCTCTGCCACCAGCGCTAAGCCGTTGGCAATATTGCGCAAAGCGCCTAAATCCTCCACATTTTCTTCCCGATGAGTAGTCGCCAAAAAATATTCTTTATCATTCAACCCCAACCTACCCAAAACTGCTGTATTTGCTTGAGGGGCATACTGTTTTAGCACTTCAATGTAAGGATCACCGGTAATAAAAATCTTGCTGGGGTTAATCCCTTCGCGAATCAAATTTTCCCGCGGATAGTTGCGATACGGGAACAACCAGGTGCTAATGTGATCAATCATCCGGCGATTTTGCTCTTCGGGGACCCTAGGGTCAAAGGCTCGGTTCCCCGCCTCCATATGCAAAATGGGGATGCCCAGACGTGCCGCCATAATAGAGGAGAGTGCACTATTGGTATCCCCTAGTACCAAAAACACATCAGGTCGTTCTTTTTTTAAGACTTCTTCGGACTTTTCTATCACATTAGCAATCTGTTTGCCCAGGGTATCGGCTTTAACATCCAGATAATAGTCGGGTTGCCGGAGTCCCAACTCCTCAAAAAAGACATCCTTCATATTAGGGGCAAAATTCTGCCCGGTATGGACCAAAATATGCTGGATACCCGGCAGGGCATCCAGCTTTCTGATCACTAAGCTAAGCTTAATGATCTCTGGCCGGGTACCGATAAAGGTGATGATTTTCAGGGGTTTCATAGTTTTAACTTACCACGATAAGGCGGGGGCGTCCAGAAATATGCCCCCAGAGCTAATATTAATCACTTTAAAGTTATCTCGTATAACTTTTGTTCAGGTGTGTCTTCGATTACACTCAGACAATATTTGTTTTATTCCCTGAGCTTGTCGAAGGGTTACATTGTTCAATCAGCTAACGGCTATAATCTATCTTCGACTTCCAACAAGATTGATTGTATAGGCAACCCCTGCGCCGGGGCTACGCTCAGTACTTTAGCCAACCAAACTCCCACGGTATCTTGGTACCGGTGCTGGAGATCCATATGGACATCAATTTGGATAGGTTCAGCGAAAGATACTTTAATGGGCTGGTCAAAGAGAACCTCTTGAACAATATAGCCATCAATATACTTCCAAATTTCTCCTTTGCCAGAGATAGTCGCATCATCTATAGAAGAGAGCTCCAATGGAAACAAGCCGGGATATCTAAGCACTTCTGTTTGCAAAGTGCCCTGCAGCCAAAAAACTAATCCCTTAACTATAACTGGGTCAACGCTCTCGGTGCTCAATTTAAAACGGGCAATCCATTGATCTTCTAATTGCACTATCTGGGTAGGCTGGGTAGCAGGCAATTCTACTTGTAAAACTGCTCCGGTTTGGTCCCCGGCCACATTTTCGGCTTGTATCGGCGACACAGCTAACCAATTTAAACCCCAACTCACCGCTATTACCAGTACCACTGCTGACAGTTGAAGATAATCAAAATGCCAAGTAACTTCTTTATTCGCCATAATTAATTCGCTTTAGTGATAGTACCAGCTTTATTATACACAGTTGGCATATCTTACAAAGACCGGCCAATACTCTGGAGGAATTGCTTAGTTTGTTCTAATTTGCTGGGATCTAATTTAACTACCTTTCTCGCTTGCTCCGCCGCTTCATCTAATCTACCTAAAGCTTGGTACACGGCAGATAAATTAATATGTTCATCGACACTACTGGGATCTAATCCAACTAGACGCTCTTGATAGTATACCGCTGTCACATATGCTTTTTGTTGCATCAAATAAGCCACTACCATTTTTAAAACTTCTTCGTTTCCTGGAGGAATAACGGCTTGCTGATTTATTGAATTAGTAAAGTTACGAATGATCTCCGAGTTGCTCATCTGCTTGGATTCCATCCCCCAAATGGCTAGCCAAAAACCTAATTCTCGAGGCGGTGATGCCAGTTGCGCCACCTTGTCAAACATTGATTTAGCCTCCTTAAACTCGCTTACGCCAGTGAGAATCCGAGCCCAATCCAAATAAAGATATTCACGGTTGGGATTTTTTTTGATAATACTGGCAAAATACTTCCGGGCGGTTTCTAGGCGGCCCGGATCGAACTTAGCCAAAATCACATTCAACAGCGGTCCATCCATCGCCAAAGTAGGATTACCTGGATTAATTCGTGTCACCCGTTCCAGAATCACTAGTCCATCGCCTGCTATTTCGTTGGCAGCAGCAAACTTTTTTTGATCAATCAATTCAAAGGTATATTGCCTAGCAAACGAAGGGAACCGCCATAAAATTTGATTGAGATAGGGGTTGGGATACTCCTGCGCTCGGTTAAAATATTTTCCGGCTTCTGGATAATACCCGGCATCGGCGGCGCGAATGCCAAAAATGGCATTATGCCCAGATTTAAAGGCCGGCAAAAGATAGTGTAAATCTAAAATTAGCCAGAGAGCCGTAAAAGTAACCGGTAGTAAGATAAGCCATTTTAATTCCACGCTTTGATTTTTCACTGTCGGAGCCGTCAGCCCGATGATAGCTCCCAAGATAACCGTGCCATAAATCAGGGTCTCCATGATATCAAAAGCGGTGAGGAGTGAGGCAAGGTAAGCCCCTCCACTAGCTAACAATATCAAAAACAAAAACGCTCGTTGTTGGTCACCTTGCCGCCGAGCAATTTTAATTTGCCGGATCACTGTTCTAAGGATGAACCAGAGAAATATCCCTGCCACCAGAGTACCAATCCAGCCGGTAGTAACCAAATGATCCAATAACAAATTGTGGGCGCGGTCATAAACCGTCTCAGCAATACCTAAACTGGCTAGTCCCGGACGATAAAAACTATTAAAAGCGGCTTGCACATTTTCTAACCCCCAGCCCCACCACGGATGAGCCGCTACGGCGTCCCAGAGTGTTGACCAAGCCAACAACCGAGATTTAATAGTATCACTCTGTAGATCAAATTGGATCAGCCGCAACCAAACCGTTCTTTCCTGCCAGCCCACAATCATTATTATTACGACTGGCACTATTCCCCACCACAGCTTATTCCATCGCTTTCCAGCCGGCAGCCTCCAAGCCTGAGGCCAACTAATTGATTTTTTATAAATCAGCCAACTGCCAATCATTAGAATCAATCCTCCGACTACCAGCCCCAATAATGGCCCCCGAGAAGCTGTGAGCAGTAAAGCCACCAACTGTAGGATGGCGGCTAGAAAATAGATAATTCTCTGGGTTCTGCCTCGGGCATGAAGAAAGAAATACACCGTCAAAAAGCCAGTCAAGAGCAGCAAAGTACCCAAGAAAATAGGGTTGCCCATCAGCCCGCCGATGCGAACTCCGCTAGCCAATCGATAAATCCAAGAAAAACCGAGCCATTGCGTAATCGAAAAAATTGCCGATAGAGTACCAACCCAACTCATGACTGCCAGTAATTTTAACCAGCGGGTTCTTTCTTTTACCACTAATAGTAGTAACAACAGAAATACCCACAAACTAATAAAAAAGAGGAGACCATCCCCTCGACTAATACTTCCCCAAAAACTGCGACTCCATTGCACGCCTGCCAGTAACGAAATGGTCGCCGCTCCCAGCCAAACCAAAAACATCCACAAGATAGGAGACCGCCACCAAGCCGAAGCAAATTGCCACCGATTTGTTAACATTGCCCCAATCATCAACAGTGTTAGCCAAAACATAAAAAGGAGCAGTCGACCAAAATTGAAGGGGTAGGTAATATCCACGTAGATTGTTACTGGCAATAGGAGAATCAACCAAAGCGCGACATCAGCGATTAGATTGCCGTCAGTCAGCCTAATCCATTCTCTTAATAATTTCATAGGGATGCTTTGAGTTCTTGGATAGACGCCGCCACCGCTGAATTGCTTGGATCCAACTTCAGCGCCTGTTCATACCAAATAATAGCCTGATTTTTATCACCGGTCTGTTGATAAAAACTCGCCAACACAATCACCAAGCCGACATTGGTTGGTTGGCTGGCAATGCGTTTCTCCATTAAAGCAATGAAGTGATCTTGTTTACCTGATAAATGCCTCAAATAAAGATCAGATAATTGATAATAAAGAGTAGTAGGAGCTCCCGGGTTATTAGAAGCTCGCCAATAATACTTTTCGGCGGCGGTATATCTGCCCATCTCGGATAAGATATTGCCTAATTCGTAGTTAGAGGTGAAATCTATCCGGGATGCCCGAGCCGAAACATACTTATACAGTCGCAGAGCGGTTTGATTATCGCCACTTAAACGCGCTTGAGCGGCATTGCTGGAAAGCTGGCTAATTGGAATAACATCGTAATAAAAATTTTGCCCAGCAAAAAATAGCAACACCAAAACTAATAAAACTGCGCCTGATCTGACCCAATTATTCTCCCGCCAATTGTCCCGGGTGGGAAATTCAGTCCAACTCCTAATAAAACGGTGAATGATTTTCCTTAAGTTCATTGGACAATGGTAGATTTTAAGGGTAACTTCGCTAATCTGGCTTCTATATCGCTCGCTTTAGCGCTGTCGCCCACTAATTGATAATAACTGAGGGCGGCGCCTAAAATATTGGCGGAACGGGGTCGAGCGGCTAAGCCTCTTTGAATCACTTCACCAAAAATTTGCAACTTGGCTGGTTTTTCTTCCTCTTTGGGCCACATCTGATAGATAGTCAGGAGGTTACGATAGGCAAATTCAAAACCAGGGTGAATGTCAATCGCCCGCGAATACATTTCCTCGGCTTTGGGATAATCACCCTGGTCCCGCAAGATATTCCCTAACCCGTTAATCGCCACGTAATCTTTGGGGTGAGTCTGGATAATCTCCTGGTACTTGGCTTGGGCTTCGGAGACCTTGCCGGCCGCATAGAGCGCCTGCGCTTCTTTTACCGCTGGAGAAGTAGGATAATTTAGCACCCCGGGGTTACGATAAAACAGCCAGGCATTGATTCCCCAAATCAGAGCCACAATTAGCCCGAGACCAACAACTAGCATCCACCAATATTTGGTAACAATTGCCCACCAAGAAATTTTCATAATCACATTATACTTAAATATTTAAATTTTGTTCTGTCATCCTCGGGTCTCAACTTTGTCATCCTCGCGAAAGCGGGGATCCAGAAAGAAACAGAAAAAGAAATGTTACTGTTTGTTTTTCTGTCTGGATTCCCGATCAAGTCGGGAATGACTACCCTTCGACTACGCTCAGGGATTAATAATTAGTCGCTGAGCAGGGTCGAAGCGCTACTTTATTGTTTAGTGGGGCAGACAGCTGTGCGCATTGCTCGAGGGGGGCATCCGCCCCCCTCGAGTTTTGCAGTTACAGAATAAATCTGAATTTCAAGAAAGAGAACTACGCCACGATACTCCGAGCGCCGAGCGGGAAGTTCTTGATTAACCAGCCATTCGTCCAGTCGCCCGAAGAGTCAGGAGTGGTATCCACCGTGCCAGTATTATCTGCCATTGTGCCAAGGTGGCTAATAGCCGAATTATCTGACCAAATGAATTCTACATCTGTAGTGTCAGTAACACCGGTACCAGTCAACGCCAGTACTATGGAATATTGATCATCGGTGACATCATCATCACCCAACTTGAAGGTTAGGTCGGTTGGCGCAGTGGTATCACCTAACAATTCAACCGCAACGGAATCGTCATCCGCGGCGGAAAAGTTAGCGCCAGTCGTACCACTGAAGTTCCAGCTAACCGTAGCGCCAGCTGAAATACTCTCATCACCGGTTTCAGGCTGAGTGGCACCATTGGTGGTACCAAACTCCGCAAAGACCCAAGTAGTAGTGGTTTGGACAGCACCATCACCAGAACCCGTGCCACCAACATCATTCGTACCCTTACCTTCCATAGTGGTCCGAGCCACATCCGCAGAGTTGCTCACACTTCCAGTCAGACCGCCCAAACCAGCAATTAAGACCTTAGAAGCAGTGATATCCACTGAATCTCTCGCGAGAGTGAACCCTCCCACGTTGACATTACAGTTAGATGTTCCAGCATCAGTTACACTGACTTGGAAAGTCAGCTTCTTCAAGGCTGCTGGTCCGCGGCTGTCAGCCGTAGTCTTGAACTTATACAAGGTGTTAGAAATTCCCGGAGTTAATGCGGAAGTTAATCCAGCATTATCCGCAGTCACGGTTAACATAGTCTTGTATAAGACATGAGTAGCGGCGGTGGTATCAACTGTACCAGCCGCAGTCACGGCTGTACCTGAAGCGAGACCGACGGCGGCGAATTCAGTAGTACTAGCACCGTAATCAAAGCCAATCTCGATCTGATCGCCAAAATCAGCTGATTCGGAAGCAATCTCATAGAAATCCGCCTTGACGGTTACTACTGAACTGCCGTTCTTGGGGATGTACATATTGAGGTTGTCATATACAGCCGTAGTAGTGCTCGGGGAAACTGACACAGTCCCCGTGCTACCATCCTGTTTAGGATACTCAATAATCAGGTTCTTGATGGAATCCCATTGATCACCTCCCCAGTCAGTTAGTAGCAGAGTGATTTTAGTCACAGACATCGGCTCATTAACGGCAGTCAGCTTGAACTTCGCTGCTGTGTTGCCAGTAGTTCCAGACAACATAATAGCAGAAGTTGGACTAGAGCCGTCCAAAGCCATATTGATAGTACCGACGGCAGTTACTGTCATAGTTCCGCTTCCTCCACTAGCAGTATCCACAATAGCGGTGCCAGTGGTAGCCCCCGTACAGGTTGCCCCATCAGCGACTACAGTGAAGGCATGAGTATCGGTAGTAGCCGTCACTGCACTGGCATCCAAGTCGGCTATCATAACCCAGTTAATCTTACCGCCCTTGGGCACCCGTACAGTTTGCGTAAGAGTGTAAGTGGTGGTATCAGTATCATCGCCCTTGCTGCCAGATGGTTGTTCGGTGTTAGAAATCTTCGTTTCGTAACTGCCGTTGCCATCCAAGTCAGCCCAGAGCTCGGAATTGTTAATGTCTGATGGATTACCGGTGGTGCCATCCATAGTGTCAGTAATGATCACGGCAGTAATTAAGACATCTTCACCCGACGCTGAAGCGTCAAAGGAGAAGGTAGCCCAAGTAAAGTCCTGCGCACCCTTAATCACAGCGCCGGTGGGCGGGTTGCCCAACATCCGGACGACCAAAGCACCAGCTTTGACGGTCATGGTATTACCCACTGAAGCAAAGCCAGTCGGGGTAATTGTGTTATTAGATAGCACACCTTTACAGGTCACATCAGCCGCTTGGTAGAGCTCAACAAGAATAGTATCATTATTTTCCCAGTCAGTGCCCAAACGCACTTTGAAACCAACCTTAGTGATACCTACCGGGAAGACATAAGTACTGCTGTAGGTGAACTTCGGGTCAACCGCAGTCGTACCAACCACGGCTAAGCCATCCGCGCCATCTACCGGACCATACAAAGTGTCACCGGAAGTCATATTGACCAGATAAGCGTTGGTCATATCGGCATAAGTGATAGCAGTGCTACCGTCTGCGTCAGTCAGATCGCCTCGGACAATCACGCTGGAGATTCTGGTTTGTTCGCCGAGAACTTCCCAGTCCCACACCGCCAGCAATTGATTGTCGCCTACTGCCACATTGCCAGTAGGAGGAGTGGAGGCACTCTTAGACACAACCACGGCCCCTTGATTAATGGTCTGGTTATAGTCACCTTGACCAAGATTGTTAGAACCACCTGATTGCACACTCCAGTTAGCAGCCGCAGCCGCCGTCGGAGTGATGTAGAAGCCGTAGATCTTGCCCTTGCCGAATACTAAGTAATCACTGCCATCGGCAAGGTCAGCGTTAACGGTCAAGCTTACGCCATCCTGGATATCTAGTTGAACTCTCAGACGAATAAAGTTACCCTTGTCCAGTGAAATAGCCACTGGCCAAGATGCTTTACCGTCAGCAGTCCAAGCTGCCGCCGTCCCTAAGGTCTTATTATTGGTTACATCCCAAAGCTCAATATTATTGGAATCACCAACTTCAGATGTACCCGCCTTAATTACAGTGATTCTCTCGATATCTATTCCTTCGGTAGAACCAGCTGTAATTTTGAAGGTGTTAACAACGACATCTTTTTCTCCCACATCGGGAGTAGTATCAGCCACTGAACCATCTTCAGTTACGGAGATGGTGCCAATGGTAACAGCCACCGCCGTCATGGCATTACCAGTAACGGGAGCCCCTGTGACAGAAGTCGCGTTGCTGACAATGTCAGAATTACTCTTAATCCCCAACGCGGCAGTTAAGCCGGTGGTGGCAGCACTAGCGAAACCAGCTCGAATGAAGTAATCATGCGAACCAGTCGCCGCCAATGCCGGAGAGAAGAAGATTTGCGCCCGGGAATTGTTATCAAATCCGCCCGAGGTATTTCCTACTTGCACCCCATCAGCATCCAGAATCTTGATATTCTCCACATCGGTATCAGCAGTTAAGCCGGTCCGGGTTACATAAATGGAAGTGATATTGACCGTAGCTCCGGAGGCAACAGTTATGTTGAATTTGGTAAAGTTGTCGTTTCCAGCCTTAGCTATATTATGAGCTGCTGGAGTTCCGCCAGCCAACGCGATCGAGAGACCGCCAGTTGGAGTGGTAGAAACACCAGTGCCCACTACAAACTGCCAGAAGATGTCAGAATTGGTACCCGGTAAAGTGATACCATTCTTTACCTGACGAGTCCAGGCTAAGAACTCGCTCACTGGTCTTACATACAATTTGTAAGTGCCGTTGGAGAGACTAGTAGCCATCTTGATGGTCCAGTTGAAGGTGATTTCGCCTCCATTAGGAACATCCGCCCCGTCATAGTAGACAAACCGGTTGTTGTTCAGCACAAAACTACTCAGATCCAAGAAAGATGGCGTGCCATCTTGCGGGTTTTGGGTACCAATGCCCCAAACACCGACTGGGACCTGCTTCGTGCCAACTGGCAAAGCCGATTTGCCTTTAATGGTCGTGCCAGACCGGTTGATCACCGTCAGCGATAGATTGAAGGTTTGGCCTGCCGCTACGTTAGTGTACTCATGTGCCAAACCGTCGGCGCTGATAGTGCCACTCTGGCGTACCCATTCATACTTATAGACGGTCGCAGCGACTGCCCCAGTGGGCATCATAGCGAAGCCAATGGTTAAGCTGGCCGTAGCCAACCAAGCGATCGCGCGCGTCATTTTCTTAAAAGCATTATTCATGTATATTTTGTTCTTTCGAATTAATTAATAAGTGCTTTTATTTTGCGTTTACTCCCCAGTTTAAATGCTCAATTGATGCATTCAAACCTTAGGAGGTTCATCTGCAAGCTGAGCTGGCGCGAAGTTTTATGCGCCATTTGCCCTCGGTCCAAACTCACAGATTAAGATTAATTTCCATCAATACGTCATCCTGAATTCATTTCAGGATCTCTCCCTATAATCAGAGGAAGATTCTGAAACAAGTTCAGAATGACGATAAATGGGATTGATTTTCAAATAATTGATTAGCGGGTTA
>CAYGXX010000016.1:0-15081 GCA_964354145.1 uncultured Candidatus Saccharibacteria bacterium | reverse complement strand
GCCCCTGCCAATCGCTGTGTGGTCAAGTGACCCACAGCCCCCAGGTTGGCTAGGCATTTCTATCATTATCATAGGCCTTAACTTCAGGTTTTTCTCAGGAATACAAATCATACTAGAGGAGATTTTATTAATCTCTTTTTTAAATTTATGAAATTTGTAAAATTCCCTATTTCTCGTGAAACCATCGGTCAGGTTAAGACCTATATTTTGGCACATAAAATATTGAGTTCGGTTATCATAGTTGTTTTAGCAATTTCGTTGGGTTTTGGCTGGCAGTTTGCTCTTAATGCCAATAAAACTATTAGTTATGTGGTGGCAGCTGTCACCAAAGGGACTATTATGGCGACAGTAACTGGTAGTGGTCAGGTATCAGCATCCCATCAAATAGATATTAAACCTAAAGCCTCTGGGGATGTGGTTTTAGTGAATGTCAAAGAAGGACAAGCCGTTAAATCGGGTCAATTATTGATTCAGATAGATGCTCGGGATGCTGCACAGGCGGTTAGCGAGGCCAGGATCAGTTTACGGAATGCCCAAATTTCTCTCGAAAAACTCAAAAAATCTAGTCCGTTAACTTTGTTACAAACCCAGCAAGCCAAACAGCAAGCCGAGGATGCGCTAACTAAAGCCTATGATGATACCCTGTCAGCAGTTTCCAATGCCTTTCTGCAATTACCATCTGTCATGTCTGGCCTAGACGATATTTTACATGGTGACGATTATGCTACGCGGGATAATATGTATTACTATGCCGATATAATCAAGGGCTATGGCGGTGGTGATAGTGTTGCCTTAATTTATCAAGACAGTGCGGAGAGTACTTATCAAACTGCCAAAACCGCTTATGACAAAAATTTTATAGATTACAAAACTACTAGCAGATATGCTAATACAGATGCGGTGGGAAGATTATTAATTGAAACTTATGAAACTACCAAGTCGATCGCGGAAGCGCTAAAAAATACGAGCAATTTACTTGGAGCAACTAAAGATGCTATTACCGACAACAGTGGTATTCAACTTGCCCAATTAGCCACTCACCAGTCCAGTGCCGCCACCTACATTGGTCAGGTTAATAGTAATCTATCAAGTTTATTAAGTATCAAAAACTCAATTGCTAATAGTAAATATACTCTTGCAGAGAAAACTGCAGCTTTAGAAGAATTGGAAGATGGGGGTAGTGATTTAGATATAGAGTCGGCTCAATTGTCAGTTACGCAGCGGCAAAACGCTCTTTATAATGCTCAAAGAGCTTGGGCTGATTATTCCGTAAAGGCTCCTTTTGACGGGGTAGTGGCGATATTAGATGTCCAAAAAGGTGATTCGGTGGGGTCGGGTACGGCAGTAGCCACAGTTATCACCAAACAAAATTTAGTAGACATACCGCTGAATGAAGTGGATATTGCCAAAGTCACGTTGGGCAATAAAGCCACCCTAACCTTTGATGCTATAGAAGGTCTTAGTATCACGGGTGTGGTAGCGGCTATGGATGGGATAGGCACGGTTAGCCAAGGGGTAGTTACTTATAGTGTCACGGTTGCATTTGATACTCAGGATGATCGAGTCAAACCGGGTATGAGTGTCAGCGCCACTATTATTACTGATATTAAACAGGATGTGCTAACAATTTCCAGCAGTGCGGTGAAGAATCAAGGTAATGTCAGTTATGTGGAAATGCTGAATCAGCAATTATCTTCCGATCAGGTGCAAGCAGGGACAAGCGTTCCGTCAACTGGCGCTTTGCGCCAACAAACTGTAGTAGTTGGCATATCTGATGATACTGCCACAGAAATAATTTCTGGGCTAAACGAAGGAGATCAGATAATTGTGCGCACAGTAACATCTAGTAAATCTAAAACGACATCCAACAGCCAATCGACATCTAGTTTATTGGGAGGAGGAGCCACACGCGGCAGTGGCATGATGATGGGAGGAGTACCAAGATAAATCTATGATTGAAGTAAAAGATATCGTTAAAGAATATCAAACCGGAGAGGTTAAATTTCAAGCGCTGAAAGGACTCAGTTTTACTATCAACGATGGTGAATTTGTAGCTATTATGGGACCTTCTGGTTCCGGTAAATCTACCTTGATGCATATTCTAGGAGCTTTGGATGTTCCAACTTCTGGTACATATTTTTTAGGCGGTCAAGATATGGCGCAATTAAGTGATGATGAATTAGCAGATATTCGCAAGAACAAAATTGGGTTTGTTTTCCAATCATTTAATTTACTGCCGCGGTCGACAGTGTTGCGCAATGTAATGTTGCCATTAATTTACGCTGAAGTGGATGCGCAAAAAAGAACCCAACAAGCTGAAGAAGCATTAAAAGCCGCTGGCCTTAGCGAGGAGAGATTTAATAATTTATCTAATCAATTATCTGGGGGAGAAATTCAGCGAGTGGCAATTGCCAGGGCTCTAGTTAATCAACCAACATTAATTTTAGCCGATGAACCCACCGGTAATTTGGATTCTAAAACCGGGGAAATTGTTTTGCAAACTTTTAAAAAGCTAAACATCGATCAGAAATGTACTATCATTTTAATCACTCACGAACAGGATGTGGCGGAGCATGCTGATCGCATCATTTTGGTTAAGGATGGCGCCATAGTTTCTGACAGAAAAATTCATCATGAAAAATAACTAGATTATCTATGATTACTGCAGATATTTTAGAAGAAACTTACATCTCCTTATCAGCCAACAAAGCTCGGTCAGGTCTGACAATCTTAGGGATTGTGATTGGCATCAGCTCGGTTATTGCGATGGTGGCGATCGGACAAGGAACACAGAATTCTATTCAGGATAGCATTCAATCTATCGGGTCCAATTTAATAACAGTAACGCCGGGAGCTCAGCGTAATACTGGGTCGGGAGGAGTGAATTCTGCTCGAGGAACAGCACGTTCACTCGCCCTAGAGGATGCCGATGCCTTAGTCCAAAATATATCTCTGATTAAAGCAGTTGCTCCGGAATTATCTGGACGCTATCAGATTACAAGTAAAGGCACGAATACCAATACTTCCGTAGTGGGGGTAACCGCCACCTATCCTATTGTTAGAAATGTAGAGATTGATGAAGGTATATTTATTACTGATCAAAATATGCAAAGTTTGTCTAAAGTAGTGGTGTTGGGGCCTACTGTTAGGGATGATCTTTTTGGCGAAGATGGTAATGCTCTCGGTCAGGCCGTTAAGATTAATAAAATAGAATTCAAAGTGATCGGCATAACTCAGACCAAAGGAGGTGGCGGTTTTGGTAGTCAGGATGATATGGTGTTTATTCCGTTAACTACTGCCCAACGGTTTTTGGCTGGAGATAACTATGTGAGCACGATCAGTATTCAAGCTCAAGATGCTAATTCTATGGCTGACTTGCAGCAGGAAATAACTGATCTATTGCTTCAACGTCATCACATTTCTGATCCCGCTGCTGCCGATTTCAGTATTATGAACCAAAACGATATTATTGAAACGGCTTCCAGTGTAATGAATACGCTGACAGCATTATTAGCTGCGATTGCCGGCATATCCCTATTAGTTGGCGGTATTGGCATCATGAATATGATGCTAACGACCGTGACGGAACGTACTCGCGAAATTGGGCTTAGGAAAGCCATCGGCGCCAAGAAAAAAGATATTAGCTTACAGTTTTTAGTCGAAGCAGTTGCCCTAACTTTTGTTGGGGGGTTATTGGGGATTATTTTGGGGTGGCTAATTGCCCTTGTTCTGTCATTGTCTGGTATTGTGCAAGCACAGGTATCGTTTTTATCAGTGATATTAGCTTTCGGCGTGTCGGCTGCCATTGGTATCATCTTTGGTTATTATCCAGCCAATCGAGCGGCAAAACTTAATCCCATCGAAGCTTTAAGATATGAATAATATTAATATTTAATGGAGTAAGTTATGGAGAAGAAAAAGACGAATAATTTAATCATCTTAATTGTGGCAGTGATGATTATAGGGGGAGGAGCATTTTATGGCGGAATGCAATACAACCGACACAGCATGACCGCTGGCAGAGCGGCGCGTTTTCAGGGCATGGGAGGAACGCAGGGGATAGCTAACCGCACCAACGGCGATAGTTTCACTAGCGGTGAGATTCTGTCCAAAGATGATAAGAGTATCACCATTAAATTGCCTGATGGCGGATCAAAAATCGTGTTTGTATCTGACAGTACTCAGGTTACCAAGTCTGCCACCGGCGCTCTGAGTGATTTGACAGTGGGGGTGCAGATTTCAGCCAATGGCACAGCTAACACCGATGGCAGTATTAACGCTGCAACTGTTCAGATTAGACCTAATTTGCCGGTGCCGACTAATTCATCAAAAAATAAATAATACCTCTCGAGGAAGATTATCCCATCTCCTAATGAACTGTCCATTCTTTCCCCGGGCAGTTCATTGTTTTAGGGGAAGCAAACAAATCATTTTCTTTGCCGTATAGGAGTTTTAATGATATATTAGCCAACTGAGATATTCTCAGCTTATTCTCAGGCAATCAGAGGTACATTAGATATAGTAGTAATAACCACACCAGAAATATGAGGATTTTAGTTGTTGAAGACGAGCACAAAATTGCCAATTCCATTAAAAAAGGATTGGAGCAAGAAACCTATGCCGTGGATGTGGCTTATGATGCTGATGAAGGCTTGACGACTGCTCTGGCGGCGAATTACGACCTAATTGTCTTGGATCGGATGTTACCCGGATCAATAGAAGGGATGGACATTTGTAAAGAATTGCGCGCCAAAGGCTTGCATACGCCAATTATTATGCTGACTGCCAAAGATCAAATTGGCGATCGGGTGGCGGGTTTAAATTCGGGTGCAGATGATTATTTGATCAAACCATTTTCTTTTGAAGAATTATTGGCTCGTATTCGAGCATTGCTCCGCCGACCGCAAGTTGTCAGTGGGATAGTATTAAGTTTGGGCGATCTGACATTGGACCCCGCTAATTTCAGAGTTACCCGGGCTGGTAAAACTATTCTTTTATCCAAAAAAGAATTTGCTTTGCTGGAATATTTATTGCGCAATCCCCATAAGATTTTGTCCAAAGACAATATTATCAGCCATGTCTGGGATTTTGATGCCGATATTTTGCCCAATACCGTGGAGGTGTATATGGGGTATCTCCGCAACAAAATCGATCAACCATTTAAGAAAAGTTCCCGATTGCTTCATACTATAAGAGGATTTGGTTATAAATTGAGCGATGGCAAATAATATAATTCAATCAGCGGTTCTGAAATTAGCCCTCTGGTACCTGGTGATTATTATGGTATTGAGTGCTACGTTTAGCGGGGTGTTGTATCGGATTTCCAGTATGGAACTAAATAGAGGGTTGCGGCGGCAAGGGATATTTTTGAACCAACCACCACCGGAAGATCCTTTAGCATTTGAACAGTTTCGCCAAAATCAGTTAAAAGAGAGCCGAGATCGGATGCTCCAAAATATTTGGTTGTTTAATTTAACGATTTTGTTGGTAGGTGGAGCGGGAAGTTATTGGTTTGCTCGCAGGTCTTTAAAACCAATTCAGGACGCAATGGATGCTCAGAGCCGGTTTACCGCGGACGCTTCACACGAATTGCGCACCCCGTTAACTGCTATGCAAACCGAAATCGAAGTGGCTCTGCGTGACCCTAAATTAGATCAAGAAATGGCAGTTAATATTTTGCGAAGTAATTTAGAAGAAGTAGCTAAACTCAAATCGCTTTCAGATGGGTTGCTCCGGTTAGCCCGGGAAGACGGCAAATCCTTACCTATCAAGTCCGTCTCTTTAGAAAAAGTTACTAAAGAAGCGGTGAGCCAAGTTTTGTTTTCTGCGGGAGCTAAAGAAATTACTATTACTAATTCGGCATCTAGTATTCCTGTGTTGGGGGATGAACAAAATCTGATTGAATTAGTAGTTATTTTATTAGATAACGCGATTAAATACAGCAAACCAGACACAACCATTAAAATATCTGCCAAAAAACACGGTCAATACGGATATTTAATAGTGTCTGACCAAGGTCAAGGTATCAAGGCTTCTGATTTGCCACATATTTTTGATCGGTTTTATCGAGCTGATTCCTCTCGTTCCAAAGAAAAGGTAGCTGGTTACGGTTTGGGGCTATCAATTGCCAAAAAGATTGTTGATTTGCACAAAGGGACTATTGAAGCCAAAAGCACTCCCGGCAAAGGTTCAACATTTACCGTTGGATTACCATTGGCACAGAAATGAGACACTAAACCCTCTTTTATAGACTGTCATTTGATTTTTTTGTTATAATTAAATCATCACGAGTTCATGGGAGGTAAACCATGAGCGGAATGGATATTCGTCTTCGTGATGGGCCGGGTACCGTCATCGGCTGATCAAAGAAGGATCGGTCGCCTGCCGGCGGCTCAGCTACCATCGTGAAGACCCCCTAGGGGCGCTCTGCGCCCCTGATTTTTAGTTTTGCCGTATAATAATCTCGTTATGTCTCTCGCGATTTACCGTAAAAAGCGCAAGTTTACAAGAACCCCTGAGCCAGAGGGGGCAGTTGCCGGTAAAGGCAAAAGCAGATTTGTGGTGCAGGAGCATCATGCCTCGCATCTACATTGGGATTTTCGGCTGGAATTAGATGGTGCGCTAAAGAGTTGGGCAGTGCCGAAAGGAGTGCCAACCAAAGAGGGGATAAAACACCTGGCAGTGCAGGTAGAAGACCACCCGGTTGAGTATATTAATTTTCATGGCGTGATCCCTCAAGGCCAATATGGCGCCGGGAGGGTTTTGATATGGGATAAGGGTATCTTTGAGCTTGTGGAACGCACTGCCAAAGCTCTTAAAGTGATTCTAAAAGGCAAAAAACTGAGAGGCGAATTTGTGCTCTTCAAATTCCGACCCAAAAACTGGTTTATCTTTAAAACCAAGTGAATATATTAATTTATTTAATAGATATATGAAAGGATATGTAGCAAATATTGGGCAGGAAACCGAAAGTAATTCTAATTTTCGGAAAGTAATTTATACCGGAAAATACAGTCAGCTGGTATTGATGAGTTTAAAACCGGGAGAAGAAATTGGTTCAGAAGTGCACCCAAATGTGGACCAGTTTTTCCGGTTTGAAAAGGGAGCCGGGCAAGTAGTGATTGATGGGACAACTCATGATATTGCAGCTGAATTTGCAGTAGTGGTTCCGGCTGGCGCTGAGCATAACGTAATTAATGCCGGCACGGAAGAGCTGAAACTCTATACTATCTATAGCCCCGCTGAACACCAAGACGGGGTAGTTAGAGCCACTAAAGCAGATGCCTTGTCCCAGCCGGAAGAATTTGACGGCAAAACCACCGAATAATCTAGCAGCTGATCATAATTAGTCAATAATTAGTCAACGAGAAAACTTCGTAGTTTTAGAGTTTGTTCGTCTTTCTGTTGTATAATTAGCTTAATCCTTGACAAAGCGGAGAATCGGGTATTGTGAGGGGGTAGCCAACACTGTTTTCTGGGGCGGAGTGGCAGTTACCCTTTTCGCCATCATCACGTGCATTGTTGGTTGACCCCGACTAGCCAAGAGGCTAAACCCGCTACTAATGTTGCGGGTTTTTTAATTAATTTTTTCCAAAATATGAATCTCCTCCTTAGGCTGCAATCGCACAGAAAAGTCGGTGATCCCTCCTTTGATTTTCAGTAATTCCGATACTGGCTTAGGGCAATTTTTACAAATCTTTTCCAGGGGAATCATAATTTTGCTTTGGAATTCATTGCGGTCGGTAGCATAGATAGATTCCGGCAAATGGATATTTTTGACTTCCTGGCCAGCGCGGGGCAATAAAAATTCAATGATCTCGATAGTCGCAGAGGCTGATTTTAATTCTTTTGAAGTTAGTTTTTGTCCGCAAATATAAATGCGTTTTTCTGTTTTATCGAGCAGGATAGGTGCTTGATGCCTAATTTTATCGCACTCTTCTATTGAAGCGAGAGTATGCTGTAATCTTCCAGTATGGTCTAATTTAGCAATGCGATAAGCGCCAGTAGAAATCCATTGGGAATAAATTTTTTTCTGTAAATCCTGTTCAATATTCACTCCCATTGGTTCCAAGCCGTCTTGCCAAGAGGCATAGTCCAGAAACACTGGTTTGCTGGGATCCATTTTTCTAAGTTTTTCTACTAGCCCGTCTATTTTATCCCGCATATCGTTGAACGGAGTAACAAATAAAATATCTCCGCTTTGCCCGCCGCCAATTAACTTGATGCCGGCGGTTAGTCGGCTATGGGTTCGGGAATAATCCTTCATCGCTAAAATGACTTGCTGAGTCCAGGCAGTGGTTAAATTCATTAGTCGCAGGCCATGATTGTGCTTGCGGATGGCGCGCAGGAGACATCCTAAATTATCGTCGGTAGCCGAAGCAAAAACCCGTCGTAGAGCATAAAAGATTTCCAAAGAAATAGTGAACATTGCATCCCAGTAATTGAACCATAGCATATTTTCCATTGAAATATTGCACAAAAAAGGTGTGTTAGGAGTGGTGCTGGAAAGATTTTTTATCTGCGATTGGATCTCTTGGGACACGGTCTCTAAGCTCACTCGGGTTTCCTCGGTCGTATTGGCTAAGAAGCCGGTTGGTCTTTTTTCGCCCGAATAGATTATGGCAATATCTACTGGCCAGTTGACGCTTTTTTTAGCGTTAACGATTTCTGAAAAACCGCCTGCCCAATAAGCCGTATGGTTCACCCCTTCAATAGCATTAGTTTGATTGTGGATGCGGTTGCTTCCACTGAAGATCGGTAAGCTGCTCCATGCCAGTGGCGCAAAGGTCCTGATGGTAGAACAAGCTTTGCCATGCAGAATAACATTGATCTTCCATGCCAAACGGAACACCCGATCGAATTTGGCATATCCGCAGAGTTGAGATGGGGGAATGTTTTGCCATGATCTGATCTCTTCGGGGGTGAGCTCCCCTAAAGCAATAAAGAATGCTATTGCTAAAGCCGCTGTGGAGGCCCCGATAGCATTAAGCCCGCAAGAGATCGGAATTTCACTGACCCCATAAATATCAAAACCAATTTCTTTGGTAGTGATTTTGTTCTTCTCCGCAGTCAATAATTCGTTCATCTGAGAGAAGTCGTAAATATCAAAATTAATGTTCTCGAATTGGGAGCGAGAGGGGATGAATGCTTTAAACTCTACTAGCCGAAAACAATTAGCTGAGTTAGGTTTTAATCCCATATAGCTCCGGAGGGGGACATGCTGGGCTATTCCCAAACCACCGTAGAGGATACCATGCTCGCCAGCCCAAAAAAAATCGCCTGGAGCTGAGGCGACAATTGGACACTTGCTAAATAGATCCCCGAATATGGCAGGAAATATTTGTTGGACAGCCCGTGAATTCATAGATTCATAGTTAATCCATTCCTAATATATGCCTGTTTAGTTTAGCCGTCAAGCAGAGTTTTTACCTATGGGAGCCGGTTTTTCCACGTTTTTTCCATAGTTTTCCCTGGCAAGTTTTTTAATTTGGAGTTGGCTTGATTATTCCGTAAGGAGGATTGCCTAGTGGCCATTTTCCTTTTGTTCTTTGCCGGGTATCTGGTGTTAGGGCTTCTGGCAGTCTATTGCTGGGAGCAATATCGCCCCTCAAGAGTAGAGGAAGAGGTGGTAGAAGAGGAGCCTTCTTCAACAGCCGATTCCTTGAATGACCAGTTGCTGGGCAGTGGCGAATCATCTGACTCGGGATTACGGGGTTATCCCTCTGCCACCGACTGGACGAGGATGCCAAGGCCTAAGTACGGCTCCCGGTTGTCGCGGTGAACCAACAGACCAGATGCCCGCATAAAAACTCTCGCAGGAACGAGAGTTTTTAACTTTTAGGTAGAATATTTAACATTATAAAAAAAGGGGTGCTATAGGTGATTTTGGGCTCTGGGGGCGGAAAATCCTTGACTTATATTAGATTTAGTGATATATTAAAATTAATACCTTGAGATCGGAGGAAAGACAAATGCTAACCATAATGCGGTGGTCCGCCGTGTTTTTGGTGGCTGCGGTCATTGTTGTTTATTCGTGGATGAGTATCAATATCGACCGCGATGTTGTTGGTCCTGTCGGCGCAGTGTTGAGCTGCCATACAGCTGAAGAAGCTGCGTGGTATCTCAATAAAGCACAGGACCGATTAGTTGAAAGAGGTTGGATAAGTGAAGCTGACCAGTTGGGTGAATTGATTGCCCGGCTGGAAGAGCCAGTTTCTGATCCCGGCGCGAAAGAATTTACCCTCAATCGCGTCAGATCGGAAGTTAAAAATCTAATGGAGTGGGAGAACGAAGATTCCCCGGCTACCATTAGTGTTACCGGACTGATTGAAAAACATCGGTCCGGGTTATGGCTCAGCATAGCTTTCTGGTTGTTGGTAGGAGCGTGTGGTCTGACTTTCGTGCGATCGCACGAAAGTTTGTACCAGAACACCTCACCACAATCAAGGAGACCGTTCAGCTACTATATTCAACCTTCTTGATGTCGGGAGTATAAAAAGATATTTGAGGAGGTGGGCCATAATGGCTCTTACTCTCGACGACCTGATTGATTCTGTTAGGGATCCTGAGCGATTGGAACCTGGAGTTGTCACTGATGAGATAATAATAGGTGTGCTGGTGTTATTAACGCCTACGCTAGGCACCAGCATAGTTGCTCATGAGCAGAACAATCAGTAAGTTTTCCCCGAGCGCAGAGGTATGTACCAGAGCCCCACAAGGAAGTGGGGCTCTTTTCGTAGTATATTCGCAGGTAATAATGTATAGTTTGTTATAATAAAGTCACTAGAAATTTGTGAGAGATTTTAATGGGGTTTGATGCCTTAGAGCATTATTTGGAGTCAGGCTGGCAAGCCTTAACAGGAGGGGTGGCCTTGAATTGGACCGGCATAGTCTCGTTGCTGAATCTGACCACCCTTATCGATGTGATATTGGTTTTAGTCTTGCTCTGGTGGGTATGGACAAAAATTAGAGGCACTTCGTTAGCTCCTATGTTGCGCAGGGTTGCTGCAGTGCTGTTGTTGATGTTTGCTGCTAAACTATTTGGGTTTTTAGCACTCTTTTACGCCACCTTTGCTGGCTTAATTGTTCTACTCATTGCTATGGGAGTTATCTATCATCAAGATTTTAAAAAGATTCTCGATAGTGGCTTAAGCTATGGTAATTTGGCTCGCAAAAGCATATTAAGCGGCGATTATAACGTTAAGAGATTTCTCTCTGAATTATCAGATACAGCAGCCTCTTTAGCTAGGTCTAAGACCTCTGCTTTGATTGTGGTTAAAACCGATACTCCCTTAGGCAAATTGGCTGACAACGGTACCCGTCTGTACACTCCGTTTAGTAAAGAATTTGTCTGGGATGTTTTTTCTCATCGGTCGAAATTATCAGCCGGTGCCATGGTTGTTGATAATGGAGTTATTGTGGCAGCCGGATCTACTTTAACTGTACGTGCCCCCAAGCGATTTATTTTTAATCTTAATAATGTTGCCATTCGACAGGCGGCGATAGCTTATGCAGCGTTAGTAATTATTACTTATAAAGACAAGGAAGAGATCTCAGTACTACATAAAAATAGCGCCTATGCTAAATTGTCTCCCAAGAACTTAGATCGGGTGCTCAAAACTATTTTGCTTGGTTAACTATGAAATTAACCCCCTTAGCCCAGTTAGGATTTTTGATCCCCGTGGCTGTTTTAATATGGCTGGCGGTGTTTAGCTTGAGCTATCATTCATTCATCCTAGACATTCCACTGGAAATCAAAGGATTACGATCCGGTTTGGCCATTGAGGAAAATCTAACCACTGTTAGCGCCACGGTGCGTGCTAAAAACATAGCCTATTATCAACTAAGGACTTCCCAGCCCACTCAAGCAGTCATAGATTTAAGCTTTGTGCAAAACCCAGGTAGTTATAATGTTAAACCCCAACTGACCCTGACTGTGCATGATGTTTGGTTGGTGAGTTACTCGCCGGAAGTGATTGCTATTGATGTGGTGCCGGCCATAAGCAGCACTGTCCCTGTAATTGTGGACCCTCAGGGTTTTCCAGCGAATGGGTATGCCCTGGGAGATATTGTGGTGAGTCCGGACAGAGTTGCCATTATTGGCCCAGCCAATCTAGTGAATACAGTGCAACAGGCATATGTGGTAGCCAATGTAGCGAGCAAGCAAAATTCTTTTGTGGCCAAAGGGGTGCCGGAGGTGCGGGATACAGAAGGTCACCGATTATCTAATGTAAGATTTAATCCCAATGAAGTAGATGTGAGCGTTACTATAGTTAAAGGTGAAATGTTCAAGACGGTTGGTCTGGTGCCGACATTTTCCGGAGCTCTTCCAGCCGGGTACTGGATTTCGGAGATCAAATTTGACCCGCCGGCAGTGACTTTGCGAAGCAGCGTCAAAAGATTGGATGCAATCAGCGGTGTCAAAACTACGGCCATTAATCTCACTGGGAAAACAGCTGATTTTTCTGATCAATTAGGATTGGAGATCCCCCTTGGCGTCTCTTTGGTGGGAGAAAATCTTGTTAATGTAACTGTAAAAATAGGTAGCTCACCATTCAATCGTAAACTGGTTGTAGTTCCTCATGGAATTAATGTGACACCAGGTTTCAAGGTAGTATCGATGAGTCCTGCTACGGTGAGTGTCACTTTGGCTGGGCCGGCAGAAGATTTAAATAAAGCCGATCGCAACACGGTGGTGTTGGATTTGGATTTGCGCGAGGCGACCAGTGGAGATAATGAGATCAAGCTTAAACTAGAGATGTTCCGAGTTCCGGAGGGACTATCGATTATCAGCTTCGATCCACTCTCTCTGCAAGTTTCTCTCACCAAAACTAACTAAGGTAACGCTTCGATTATACTCAGCGATTAACTATTATTCCCCGAGTATAGTTGAGCCTGCCTGCCGGTAGGCAGGGGGCTACTTTAATGTACAATATGGTTATGAGAGATTTAGTCGTGCTAGACACTGAAACTACAGGGGTAGAGGCGAGAAAAGACAGCATCATTGAGATAGCGGCTGTTAAACTCTCCAATGGTGAAATTGTGGATCGCTTTCAAACTTTAGTGAAGCCAGAAACTCCTTTAAGTGTGACGGTTTCAGTATTAACTGGCATCAAACCGGAAGAACTGGTAACTGCTCCTGATATCAAAACTGCCGGTGCAGAATTCTTGAAGTTTGCTGGTGACTTGCCGATTGCCGGTCATAATATCAGTTTTGATACGGATTTTCTGAAAGCTCAGGGGATTGATCCGCCCGGGCATAGTTTGGATACCTTGGATTTAGCAATTACACTGCTTCCTAAATTACCGTTTCATAGCTTGCAGTTTCTAGCGCACTACTATCAATTAAAAAATCAACCTAGCCATAGGGCGATGAGTGATGTTTTGGCCACGGTTGATTTAATCAATGTTTTAATTGGTTTAGCTCAAAATGTGCCGGCGGATATCTTAAGCAATATTCGCGGACTTTCGGATAGATCTGACTGGGAGTGGTCTTGGGTATTTGATGAAAAAATCTCCTGGCAACCAGTTATTCCCTCTAAATTATTGTTCGAGCCTGTGGGGAAACAGGCGAGAACTATTCAGGCTGATAGTTCTCACTTCGTTCGAACAGTAACAGAGAATAATTTGGGTGAAATCAAACCGGGGTTTAATGTCTATGAATTACCACCAAAGATGCCACAAATGGCAACCAATATTAATTTTGCCCGAAACGATGATAAGTCTGTTTTGGTGGTTAGTAATGATGTTTTCCAAAAAAATGATTGGTCCCAATTGGGTTTGCACCCGTATTTTGGATCAGTTTTACAGTTAGATGCTGACCGATTTAATTTTCTAATCAACAAGACGAAACTTAAATCAACTGATTTCAGACTTTTGGTTAAGGTTTTGCTTACGGGGTATCCCAAAATGCCATTTGATCCTATGAATGTTTATCTAACCAAGGATGAGTTTTATTTATGGGAACAAAAACTGGCACCCTTTCAATATAAAGCTACCGAATTGTTGCCCAAAACCGTAATGAATTTCGCCAGCTTCTATGAAATATTGAATCCGTCAGCTGGCGGAAATCCCGCTGATCTGAAAGGTAAGCATATTTATCTCCCGCAGTGGGTGGAATTTGATGAATGGGCGACCAACAAATCTGCCAAAATGTTCACTTCGTTATATGTTAATGCGATTGTCGCCAGCCGGCGCGATTTCGTGCATGATTTTGTGAATGATAACAAAACAGCCGATGAAATATTTAAATTGCTGAATAATTTGGGTAGCGAATTAAATGATTGGTGGGGAAGCGTGGAAGAGCTCTGGAGCGAGCAGACAGCAGGGTCGGCCTTAGAAATCAGTGGTTTATTGGTGGCCGATAAAGCCGGTAAAGCCGTGATGACCAAAGCCAAATTAGTCGAGGAAACATTAGCGACATATTTAGAGAAGATCAAGAATTTTCCTGCGACCAATACCTTAGCTCAACAAAAACAAGTGGAGCACACGATTAATTTACTTGAATATTTTCATTTGCTCACTCATCCGGGTCAATCCGCCAAGAATTATCTCAACGGTTACAACGATCGAGTGATCTTGAATATTGTTAAACAACCGGTAGTAAACATCTGGCAGACTAAATTAAAATCGCTATCTATAGTAATTGCCAGCAACGGAGCATTGGTTAATGGCAAACCAGATTTCATCTCCGCATTGTTGGGTGAGCCCATCCAAGTTAATGCCACCTCTATGTCATCCCGAGCGGAGCAAGGCGCAGTCGAGGGATCTAAGCCCATCACCTTTGTTTCTGGCCTCCCTGATCGCAACCGTGATGATAATTACCAGTCAGAGATTTTTGAATACCTCACGAAAAAAATCATTAACCCTCAAGAAAAAATTCTAATAGTTTTTCCTAATGTGGCAATGATGGCAGAGTTTTTTGAATCACATCGACCAATACTTTCCAACATCAATTTATTTAGCCAAAATGTGGCGGGAAATGTGGAGATGCTCAAAGACAAAATAGAGCCTTTAGGTGGGTTCACTTTATTGATTAGTGGTACTAATCTGACTAAATTTTTACCAGTATTAGATGGGTTA
>CAYGXX010000015.1:0-15538 GCA_964354145.1 uncultured Candidatus Saccharibacteria bacterium | reverse complement strand
TCACCCTGATATTTAACCTGACTCGCAATCAAACTTATCTCCCATTATTTTTTATGGTTACGGTGGGGGTCTTAGGAGCGATTGATGATTGGTTTAATATCCGGGGGGTCGGAAGGATAAAGGGAGTGAGGGCGCGCCACAAGCTGCTTTGGTTACTTGCCATTGCTATCTTTGGGGCTTGGTGGTTTTATTCTAAACTCGGAATCAATAGTCTGCATATTCCGGCTTATGGAGATGTAGTAGTTGGCTGGTGGTATATTCCAATTTTTATTTTTGTGATCCTGGCTACTACCAATGCGGTAAATATCACCGATGGTTTGGATGGGCTGTCGGGTGGTCTCTTGATTATTGCCTTTACTGCCTATGGCATTCTAGCTTTCTTGGGCGGTCAGGTCAGTTTAGCCATTTTTTGCACCACGGTATCAGGAGCTTTGTTTGCCTATCTCTGGTTTAATATCTATCCAGCGCGTTTTTTTGGAGGGGATACCTATGCCTTGTCAATGGGGGCAACCCTAGGGGTAGTAGCGATGCTAATTAAAAATAATGCAGGCATTGCTGTCCTACCATTCATTGTTTTTGTCCCCATGATAGAAGTTATCTCCGACCTATTGCAATTAGGTTATCGAAAACTCCGGCATAAAAAACTTTTCTTAATCGCTCCCTTGCATCATCATTTTGAAGCGCTAGGCTGGCCAGAAACCAAGGTGACGATGAGATTTTGGATTATTGGTGCCTTTATGGCACTACTGGGCGTAATTATTGGTATCGCGGGTGGTGGTCCCTCTTAAACTATGACTGATCTTAGGGCCCAACCGGGTAAAATCGCAGTCCTAGGTTTAGGGAGAGAGGGGTTAGACTTACTCCGATTTTTTCATAAATTAAAGATTAGGCCCGTGGGCCTAAATGCGACCGAGATTCTCACTACCCATCCGGATTACCGCGAGATTAAAAAATTAACCAGCGGAGTAAGAACTGGCGATAATTATTTGGCAGGTCTCACCGATTTTGACCTAATCTTTCGTAGCCCGGGCGTTCCTTTGGATTTACCAGCGATCAAAAAAGCAATTCGCCGAGGGGTTGCGGTAAGCTCATTAACCAGGCTATTTTTTGATTTATGCCCGGCAAAGATTATAGGGGTCACGGGAACGAAGGGAAAAAGCACCACTGCTTCGTTGATCTATCATTTATTGGGCGGTGGCCTTAAAGGCAAAGTTTATTTTGGGGGGAATATTGGTTACCCACCTCTTAGACTGCTGGCTAAGCTAACTAAGCAAGACGTGATAGTATTGGAGCTTTCCAGTTTTCAATTAGAGGATTTGGCTAAGAGCCCCCATATAGCGGTGGTACTCCCGGTGGTTCCGGAACACCTTGATCGGCACAAAACCTTCAAAAAATATCTCGATGCCAAGCTTAATCTGGTGAAACATCAAGGCAAGAACGATTTCACAATAGTAAACGCTGATGAAAAGATTAGTCCCTCGATCGTCAGGGCTGCTAAAGGCAGAGTCATTAAATATTCTCGCCGGAAGATTTTGCCCCGGGGGGTTTACATAGCAGGCGAGGAGATTATTTATCGCGATGTTAAATCTGGTCGTCGGCAAGTAATACTGCCGACCAAAGACATCCCTCTGCAGGGGCAACATAATATCAGCAACGTCTTAACGGCTCTTACCGTAGCCTTATTACTAGGTGTGTCACCGGAGAGATTGCGCCGCAGAATTAAAACTTTTCGAGGCCTGGAACATCGCTTGGAGATGGTGGGACACAGAGGCAAGGTTCAGTTTGTTAATGATTCCATGGCAACTACCCCCGTAGCTACTATAGCTGCTTTACATACCTTAGCCGGACCGATTAGTTTGATTTTGGGAGGATCGACTAAAAAAGAAAACTTTATTGAACTAGTGCGACTACTTGCCTTTAAAGATATTCGGGGCATAGTGTTAATTGGGGATACCGCCGAGAAACTTTTCCGATTATTCAAAACCGCCAAGGTCAAGTTTCCTTTTATTAAAGCCAAGACCTTCCTCGCTGCCGTCCAACAGGCTTATCAATATGCTAGACCCGAAGGAACCGTGCTCCTATCACCAGCTTGCGCTAGTTTTGGTTGGTTTAAGGATGCTTATGATCGCGGTGCTCAATTCAAAAAGTTAGCTGGGCAGATTATTAACGGTAAATAATGCGTAAATTCCATTCGCCAGATCCTTACCTTATCTTAGCTACTTTAGTGTTAGTGGTGTTTGGAGTGATTATGGTTTCTTCCGCCTCGGTGGTGGAGTCTTATCAAGTGACCGGTAGCAACACTCACTATTTCTTTCGCCAGGCCATCTTTGCTTTAGTGGGTTTAGTCCTGTGGTTTTTGTTACAGCGGGTGGACTACCATAGTTATAGACTAGCATCCACTGGTTTGTTGGTTGCAGGGATAGCTTTGCTGATCTTGGTATTTATTCCCGGTTTGGGAGTAACGGCAGGGGGGTCCCGCCGGTGGATCGGCGCCGGCGATTTAACCCTGCAGGTAACGGAGGTATTAAAACTGGGGCTGATTTTTTATCTGGCTTATTGGTTCGAGCGCAAGGGCCCTAAAATCACCAGTTTTTATCATACACTTTTGCCTTTTGTGATGTTATTACTCTTGATTTGCGGATTAATTATTGCCGAACCAGACATGGGGACTACCTTGGTAGTGGTGGGGATTGCCTTAGCGATGTATTTTACGGCAGGTGGCAGCTGGCAGCATATTTCTCTTTTAGTGATGGGAGGAGTGCTAGCCATCTGGTCATTAATTCTCGCTGTGCCCTACCGTGCGACGCGCTTAATGACCTTTTTGAATCCTGCCAATGATCCTCTAGGGGCCGGTTATCATCTTAATCAAGCTTTAATTGCCCTGGGCTCGGGGGGATTGACCGGGCTTGGTTTTGGCCGTTCTCGGCAAAAATTCAACTTTTTACCCGAAGCCTCTTCCGATTCAATCTTTGCTATTATTGGTGAAGAGTTAGGTTTTTTAGGCATCCTTTTTTTGGTGTTATTGCCCTTCACCATCTTTATCTGGCGGGGTTTCCAAACCGCCAAAAGAGCTCCTGATGCCTTTGGTCGGCTGCTCGCTGTCGGCATTACCACTTGGATCGGTTGGCAAGCAGCCATTAATATCGGGGCGATTACTGGCTTGATTCCTTTAACTGGGGTGCCCTTGCCCTTCATCAGTCAAGGGGGCACCTCCCTGGTTTTTGCCTTGGCTGCTTCTGGTATATTATTAAATATCTCGCGGCAAACCATTTATACTAAAGATGATGAAGATCCTTTTGGTTGGTGGGGGAACATCTGGGCACGTGTTACCAGCACTGTCCGTCGGGCGCGCTATCTTGAGAAGGAAGCCCACTAGTGAGCTCTTATTTGTCGGCTCTCGCAAAGTAGCTGACCGGGAGATAGTGTTGGCGGAGGGTTTTAAATTTGTTGGGATTCCTGCCGGGAAATTGCGGCGGTATTGGGATTGGCGAAATCTGATAGATTGTTTTCAAACCCTCGCTGGCGCCATCGCCGCTATGGGGATTATTATTCGCTTCCGACCTGACAAAGTGTTCATCAAAGGGGGTTATGTAGGGGTACCCGTGGGATTGGCAGCCTGGATTTTACGTCGGCCGATGATTATTCATGAGTCCGATTCTAAGATTGGTTTGGCTAATCGGTTTCTGCTGCCTTTTGCTAAATGGGTATGTGTGGCCTTCCCCTTGGACGCTTATCGAGTCAGCAGATTAAGCGCTAAGAAATTGGTGCACACGGGCATCCCCTTGAATGAAGTTTTTTATCAATCAGAGCTCAGCAACAATACCGGAATTCCTTTCTCGGAGAATAAGCCTTTTATTCTGGTGATGGGAGGTTCGCAGGGCGCTCAGGCAATTAATCAAGTGGTGAAGACTGCCTTGCCGGATCTAGTCCAGGACTACCAGGTACTCCATTTGGCAGGAGCTCATGATTTTGCGGAATTAAGAGGATGGGCGGAAACAGAAAGATTCAGGAATTATTACCTGTTTGAGAGTTTGCCCAATAAGCAAGTAGCCTATCTGATGCGACGGGCGGCGGTAATTATCTCGCGGACGGGGGCGACTGCTATCGCCGAGATCGCCGCAAGCGCCCGCCCGGCGATCTTGATTCCCTTGCCCGGTTCGGCTAGTAATCATCAGTTGCATAATGCCGAGTACTTGGTTGCCAAGGGCGCAGCGGTGATGTTGGAACAGGACGAACTAACTCCGGCTATTTTAGAGGAGAGGATATTCAAGATCCTAAACTCCGATTTAGGGCTCCGCTTGGTATTTAACATCAAATCAATTACCCGAAAGGATGCTGATGATAAAATTGCCGATCTTATTTTGAGCGATAATAATAGTGATAACAATTAATTAGGCAATAAGATGAAAAATTGGGGATGGATTGTTCCATTAGTATTAATAGCGTGCGTGTTTTGGTGGGGGATGTTTGGTTTTCGAATCGGCAGTCCGGCGATGAGTTGCCTGTATAGTGATGCTGAGAAAAAGATTGAGACCATTTGCGTTAATAAACTAAAGGAAAACACTTTAATCAAAAGCCCGCTAGAGATTTCCGGCCGGGCGCGGGGAAATTGGTTTTTTGAAGCTTCTTTTCCCATCCAGTTGTTGGACCGAAGTGGAGCAGTCTTAGCACAAACAGTCGGTCAGGCTCAGGGCGATTGGATGACCGCTGACCTGGTTCCCTTCACAGCAGAATTAAAATTTGAGGCTCCTTTAGGGGATACAGGTACACTAATCTTCAAACGGGACAACCCCTCTGGACTTCCCCAAAACGACGCCAGTCTCACCCTCCCTATCAAGTTTCGCTAATGCCAGGGATTTATCTTATTAACAAGCCCGCTGGTATCACTTCACATGATCTAGTGGATTATTTGCGTAAAATCACGGGCGAAAAAACTATTGGCCATGCGGGGACGCTTGACCCCTTGGCTTCTGGTCTGATGATCGTGGCTATCGGGCGCGAGTTTACCCGCAAAATCTCAGAGTTTTCTAAACTAGACAAAGAATATATCACTGAGGCGACTTTGGGTGCGACCAGCACCACTTATGATGCCGAAGGCATCATTACTCCTGCCCGTCATTCCGGGCTTGACCCGGAATCTAGACAAGAAAATAAACAAAAAAAGATCCTGAATCCCATCCTTCACTCTCCGAGCTACGGAGGGCTGGCGCAAGTTCAGGATGACGCAGGAGATCAAAAAGATTTCAGCCGGGAAGAGATAAAGAAAACGCTCCAGAGTTTTGTCGGGGCTTACAATCAAATGCCGCCGATCTTTTCGGCAAAAAAAGTTGGCGGTAGAAAGGCTTATGATCTAGCACGACAGGGGAAAGTGGTTGCCCTGAAACCAGTGCCAGTCAGTGTTTATGAGGTGAAATTGCTGGATTATAAATATCCAATATTAAAATTTAGGGCTAAGGTTTCCTCTGGCACCTATATCCGTTCACTAGTTAATGATATTGGCCAAAAGTTAGGCGTAGGGGCGTATATGTCCGGTTTGATGCGGGTTGCAGTGGGAGGCTATAATTTATCGCAGGCGATAGATTTGCATCAAATAAAATCGGTAGCTGATTTATATCCCCACCCCAGCATACGCGGGGCAGGCCAGCTCCCCCTTATTTAAGGGGGAGGGTAGAGGGGGTTATAATTAAATTGTGATGAGACATATTTTTTGGTTATTAATCGGGGTGATTATCGGAGCCGGTGGCTATTGGCTGTTTCAACAATATAATTCTGCCTTGGTCAATCCTTCTGTAACCCGGACAATCATGGTCTATTTTAATAAAAGTGAGCCGACCGATATTGTGCAAGTGGCGGTGGAACGAAATATCGTCAAAACTGCGGCCGTGGCCACTGCCACTATGCAGGAATTGTTGAAAGGGCCTACTGCAACTGAGAAAGCAGAGGGATTAACTACAGCCATCAATGCTGGTACGGCGCTGAATTATGTAAGGATTGATAATGGTGTGGCGACAGTGGATTTTAATGATCAATTTGATTTCCAGATGGGCGGCTCAGCTCGGGTGCGAGCGATTTACCAACAAATCTATAAAACACTTACCCAATTTTCAACCATCAAAGAGATAAAAATCACCGTCAATCATGGTGAGAGAGACGCTAACCTGGAACCCTAGACAGATTTTTGATACAATACAATAGTTATTATTAATTTATTCGGGGGTTGTGCATGAAAGTCATAAATTGGATTGCAGCTATCCTGGTCATCATTGGTGCGTTGAATTGGGGTTTGGTTGGTCTTCTCAACTGGAACCTCGTGACAACGTTCTTCGGGGAAATGACTACCCTGACCAATGTGATCTATGACCTTATTGGTTTGGCGGCTATCTATGCTTTGTTCTGGATGCTGCCGAAGATGACCCAGTAGGTCACCAGTCCTAAAGTGGATTTTTTGTTTCAGCCAAAGTGTGATAACCTTTGGCTGAAACTGTATTCGCTAGTCTCCAATCTCTAGTCCCTAATCTTTAGTCTCTATTCTCTAATTCTTATCTATGTCTGACTATTATCGCGGTAAGCGCACCCGGGGTCTGTTCGATCCCGCCTCATCGGAGCCTTTTAAAATTAGCCGCTCCAAAATTGATTTGTATTGCAACTGCCCCCGCTGTTTTTATATTGATGTGCGTTTAGGGGTTGCTCAGCCGCCAGGGTATCCCTTTAGCTTGAATGCAGCGGTTGACCACCTATTAAAGAAAGAGTTTGATATCCATCGCGCTGCCGGTACTCCCCATCCTTTGATGGAGCACTATGGAGTAAAAGCGGTACCCTTTGCCCATGCGGACTTGGGAGTCTGGCGCAATGCCCGGAGCGGCATTCAGTACCTTGAGCCCTCGACCAACCTCTTGGTATATGGGGGGATAGATGACGTTTGGGCAGATCCCCAGGGCAATCTGACCATTGTGGATTACAAGGCGACTAGCAAGGACAAAGAGGTAGATTTAGATGCCGAATGGCAAAAGGGCTACAAGCGGCAGATGGAGGTTTATCAGTGGCTCTTCCGGCAGAATGGTTTTCCGGTTTCGCCGGTTGGTTATTTTGTTTATTGCAACGGCAAACGGGATAGAGCGGCCTTTGATGCCAAGCTGGAATTTGATATTAAACTGATTCCTTACGAGGGCAATACTGATTGGATTGAGCCGACCCTGGTGAAAATTAAGGATTGTTTGATATCCGATCAAATCCCGGCTTCTGGTCAGGAGTGCGACTTCTGCCTTTACCGCGCCGCTTTTAAGGATCTCAAATCAACTATTTAAGCTTTGCCGGCAGAGGAGCATTAGATTGGGTCGCCAGTAAAGAAAGAGCCCAGTAGCCAGGGGAGTAGCTGACTGGGCTTGGGGGCCGGAGTGGCACGGTCACTTAGAAGGAACAAGGAACCAAGAATGTGCCTGCAGTGTGACGTGGGGTGTGCCACTTGTGCCCACTTCAGGAGCGAACTTATTTTATCACTTTTTTGCTACCCGGTTAATACTGCTGTGGTAAAATAAGTATATATTAAAATACGTATCTAAATACGTAATTTCTATGGCTAGACGCAAACAAAATCAAGAGAATGTGCGCAAATTAACCCGGCTGGGCCAAACTAGCTTGGCCGTTACCTTACCCGTTGCCTTAGTACGTAAGCTGGGTTGGAAGGAGCGCCAAAAAGTCGTTGTCAGTTCCTTCGGCCGCCATCTTATCATTAAAGATTGGAAGAAGTGAACCCCTTTAGAGATAATCAACAATGGCTATTTCTCACCAACTTATATATAAATCATCCAATCAACTTTATTTAGAAATTATTATTAACTTACGGAAGCGATGGTGCTTCCTATCTCTAACGGGGTGAAAAAAATTATAATCGGACAATTTTGGATTTTGCTCCTGGGTACCTTGTTTGCCTGGGGAAATTTCGTTTATGAATTGGTTAATTGGTTGCAGGGGAAAGCATGTATCACGGGATGTGTACCAGAGGCGAATCCATTCCTCACCCCTTGTTTTTATGGGGCGATATTTTTCACGATCGCCTTTATTTTGAGTGTAATCTTATTTAGGAGTAAGGATTAATTCTTAAGATTATATTATGAGGAAACTAGTTTTATTTTTGGTGCCAGTATTGTTATTGGGAGGATGTGCACTAGGCGCCAAACTGCCTCAAATCACTATAGCAGACCAAGGGAAGAACTTTGACTTTCCAATAAATCAACAGTTCCAAGTAGTTTTGCCATCCAATCAAAGCACTGGTTATCAGTGGCAGGTGGATGACATCACGGCGGGTGTCTTAGGGCAGGTGAACAATGAATACCAAGTAGTTGCGAGTAAGGAAAATATTGTCGGTGCGGGGGGCGAAGAGATTTGGACCTTTAAAGTGCTTAGAATTGAGCGGTCGCATATCATTATGAAATATCGCCGACCGTGGGATAAATTAGATATAGCCAATGCATTTTTGGTAACTATTAATGGTAATCCAGGAGATGATGGATTGCTCACCTACACCGGTTTAATAAAATCTACCCCGGCTGGTGCTCAATTTGATGATTACTTTGTAGCGGACAGTGGCGAACAGTTTGGTATTGATCCGATCCAACAGAATAAGATTGCTGACCCCGGGGTGAAGGCAAAGATAGCTGAGGTGAAAGATCAAAATGTTTCTGTAGAAATCAGGGGCACGCTTAATCCTGATGCTATTGATTATCAGGGCAAACAATTTATTATCCACGAAATAAGGGAGAAATAAGTACGCCACTACTGCCTGGGGCAAGTGCGCGAGTGTTTTTTGTTATACTCTAAAGAGATGGAAAAAGTAACTCCCAGGCATTATTTTATGGTAGGGATTGGCGGTATCGGCATGCAAGCACTCTCCGATGTGCTTTTGGAGATGGGACATAAAATTACTGGTAGTGACATTCAGGATTTCCCCGGCCGGGAGCGGCTAGAAGGCAAAGGAGCCAAGGTGATAATTGGAGAACAGGTGGCAGCTAATGTGCCGTCAGATACCGAAGGCTTAATTTATACCTCGGCGGCAATTCGGCATAATGCTAAGCACCCCGAAATAGAAAGAGCCAGGGAAATGGGATTGCCAGCGTGGAAGCGCTCGGAATTCATTGGCTTGCTTATGGCAGATAAAATCGGTATCGCTGTCTCTGGCACCCATGGCAAGACTACTACGGCTACATTAATAACCCAAATGTTGCAGGAAGGGGGGTTAGACCCCACGGCTTTAATCGGAGCCGAGGTCCACAGCCTAAGGGGATGTGGTATTTTAGGCACCAGCCAATATATGGTGGCAGAAGCTTGCGAGTATGACCGAGCCTTTTTAGATATGCAACCCAAGATTGCAATTCTCACTAACATTGATGCCGATCACCTCGATTATTATCAGGATATCAACGAGATCAAAGAAGCTTTCGCGCAGTTCTTAGCATCATTGCCCAGCGATGGTTTAGCGGTGGTCTGCGGTGATGACCCAAATATTGCTGACATTTTGTCCAGAGCCAAAGCCAAAGTCGTCAAATTTGGATTTGGTCCAGATAATGATTGGGCAGCAAAAAATGTTAGTTATCAGAACGGCAAAATGGAATTTGAAGTAGATGGTATAAAAACCTTCCTTAATTTTCCCGGCAAACATTTAGTTTTAGATGCCCTGGCGGCGATAGCAGTGGCTAAGCATCTGGGCGTGGAGGATTCGGCAATTAAAAGGGCCCTGGAAAGCAAATTTAAGGGGGCCTCTCGCCGGTTTGAGATCTTGGCAGAGGTAGGAGGCATTACTTTTATGGATGACTATGCTCATCACCCTACTGAAATTGCTGTGACGCTGGATGCCGCCAGAGATTATTTTAAGCAGAGAAAAATTCGGGTGGTCTTCCAGGCTCATCAGTATAGTCGTACCCGCCTCCTCTTACCGGATTTTGCCAAGAGTTTTAAAGCGGCGGATGAAGTACTGGTGGCACCAATTTTGGCGGTCAGGGATAGTGAGGAAGACGTTAAATCAGTAAGCGCAGAAAGATTGGCGGCAGAGATTAATAATGTCAGCCATAATGCGACAGCCTGTATGGGGTTTGATGAAATCAGCCGTTATTTAGGGGATAATTTGCAGCCCGGCGATGTGGTGATTTCTATGGGCGCTGGGAAAAATAGTGATTGGATTAGAGGGTTTATTAAAGACTACCCCAAATTAAGTCAGCGATGAGACAAGGATTCACTTTTGAAAAATTATTTAAGAAGAAATTGTCGTCATCGCCGGCGCCCTTGCGGCCAACGGTGAGTTTCTATACCACTAAGCCATCCCTAGTTCAACCCGATAAACACCGGCTAAAAAAACTAGCCTGGCAGCCTAAATTTCAGAATAAACCTCTCCGAGCGGTGGCAACCCCGCTGATGAAAACAGGGGTAGGGGTTGCCTTAATTTTACTGATTTACTTTTTATTTGGTTCGCGGTTGTTCATATTGGATGATCTGGTTATTCAAGGCAATCGATTGGTAGATACACAGACTATTGAGAAAACGGTGTTTCCCAGCGGCTTTCATAGGGTGAATGCTTTGATGTTCAACGAGACCAAAGCGAGCAAAAAAGTGCTATCGTTGGCACAGATCAAGGCAGTAGTTTTTCACAAAGATGTCTTCCAGCACCAACTGGAAATAGTGGTGGAAGAGCATGAAACCTCACTGATCTGGCAGACTAATGGGGAGAGGTTTTTGGTCAATCGTGCCGGAATAGTCTATGATATAGCTCCGCCCGAGAGTCCTTTAACCGTAGTGGAAGACCTGAAAAATGTCCCCGTGAGTTTAAAGCAGCAGATCTTAACTACTGATTTCATTGAATTTGTAAATTTTGTAGCCGCTAACCTGTCGCGAAAAACCAGTGTCAATGTTCGCCAGATAATTGTGCCAGAGACTACTTTTGAATTAGAAGTAGTCACTAACGAAGGCTGGAAGATTATCTTTGATACCACTAAAAGCCCAGATACTCAACTGAGTAATTTGGCAAAAATCTTGAAAGGCGGTGCCAAACCCAAACAGTATGTTGACCTCCGTATCCTGGACCGCGTCTACTACAAATAGTTATGCTATGATGTAGGGTGCAACTTTAGGAGGAAAGATGGCTGATAACAAGGCCCTGTATCGCCGGTGGCGGCCGCAGGTATTTGCGGATTTAGTGGGGCAAAATCATGTAAAACAGACTATTCGTAATGCCATAAATGCGGGCAAGGTTAGCCATGCTTATTTATTTGCTGGTCCCCGGGGGACGGGCAAGACTTCTTTGGCCAGACTGGTGGCCAAAGCGCTTAATTGTTTGGAGCTAAAGGATGGCGAACCTTGCGGGAAATGCATCAATTGTGTAGCCCTCGCGGGAGGGCGAATGATCGATTTGATCGAGATTGATGCCGCCTCTCATACTAGTGTGGATGATGTCCGCGCCCTTATTGAAAAGGTGAATTTTACCCCTTCGGTAGGTAAGTATAAGGTCTATATCATTGATGAGGTTCATATGCTATCCAAGAGTGCCTTTAACGCGCTTCTAAAGACCCTGGAGGAACCGCCCGCCCACGCGATTTTTATCTTGGCCACTACCGAAGTGCATAAGTTGCCTCCCACGGTTATTTCCCGTTGTCAGTACTTCGATTTTCATTATTTATCCCATGCCGAGGTGGCGGAGCAGCTGAGGAAGATCGCCAAGCAAGAGAAGGTGCAGATCGATGATGAGGCGCTATGGATCATTGTTGCTAATGCCGAGGGGAGCCTGCGCGATGCGATTAGCGTAATGGATCAGGCGGCCAGTTTTGCCGATGGCAAGGTTGATAAACGCATCCTCAAGGATTTATTAGGAATTGTAGACATACAGGTAGTGCGAGAGCTTACCCAATCCTTAATTGATAAAAATGTGGTGGCGGGCGTTAATTTGATTAATGAGATTTATTTCAAAGGTTATGATATCAACCAATTAGGCAAACTCTGGCTGAATTATTTGCGCGAGCTTTTAATGATCAAGTTAGGCAATGAGCAGCTGGTCCAAAAATCAGAGGACGAGAAAAAAGCGATGGGGGAACAAGCCGCTGCCTTTACTATTAGCAACCTGATTAATTTACTGCAACGGATGGTGGAGGCAATGAATCAATATAAAGTAACCAGTTTGCCCCAATTAGCCTTGGAGATGATAGTGGCTAAGAGCTGCAGTGAGACGGTAGAAAAAACTAACCCGGAGCCTACGCAGAAATCAGTTGAATCACTGAAGCTTCAACCAACTAAGCAAGTGGTTCCTGCAATCGGGGCGGAACCCTCCTCCCAACCAGATGAGCAGCTCCCAGCAGAGGTAACAACCATAGTTTTGTCAGAAAAAGACCTTGCAGGCATTAAAGATCGATTATGCGAGAGTTTGAGTGCCGCTAGTCCATCCCTAGGAGCGGTCTTAAAAAATTGCCGGCTGGAGTATGGAAGCAATAAGTTGTGGATTAAAGCCCCGAGTAAGTTTTTGAAGGATACTTTAGAAAAGTCTACCAATAGAGTTTCTATTCGAGAGGAGTTAATCAGGCTGGGCAGGGGGAGTATAGATGTTGAATATGCAGTAGAGGGGGTAACTAACGCGGCCGAAACCGCCGCTGAAGTCTTTGATATAATGTAAGGTCTTAAAATAATTTTATGAATGTCGCCAGGCCTCCTGATAATTTGATGCCGCCGCAAAACATAGAGGCGGAAAAATCCCTCCTCGGGTCATTGTTGTTAGATAAAGATGCCATTGTCAAAGTAGCAGACATTGTTCACCCAGAGGATTTTTATGAAGATCGCCATGGCATTATCTTTGGCGCCATGTTAGCTCTGTATGAAAAAATGCGGCCAATTGATGTGGTAACTGTGACCGATGTTCTCCGGGATAGCAAAAAATTAGATGCCATTGGAGGGGCAAGTTATCTGACTAGTCTAGCGGGGAGTTTGCCCAGCAGCGCCAATGTAGTCCGGTATGCGGAGATCATCGCCTCCAAAGCTACTTTGAGAGGCCTTATCGCGGCAGGGACAGATATTACCCAATTTGGTCATGCCGAAGACAGGGAGTTAGATATTTTACTCGACGAGGCTGAGAAACGTCTGTTCACTGTAGCCAAAAGGTATCTTAGGGGCGGGTTTGTCTCGGTGAGAGATGTGTTAGATGAAGCTTTTGAGAGAATTGATAAGCTGCACGAACACCGCGGGCAGACCAGGGGCGTACCCACCGGCTTCAAATTATTGGATAACATTCTTTCTGGTTTTCAAAAATCCGATTTGGTTGTGATCGCTGCCCGGCCGAGTATCGGGAAAACCAGTTTGGCTTTAAGTTTTGCCTTAAATGCAGCCACCGTGGGGTATTCAGTGGGGATGTTTCATCTGGAGATGTCTAAAGACCAAGTAGTGGACAGATTAATTAGTGCTCAGTCCGGTATTGATTCATGGCGGTTGCGCACCGGGAACCTGCATGAAGAAGATTTTAACAAGTTAAGCGATGCGATGAGCACTTTGGCGGATATGCAGATTTATATTGATGATTCGCCAGGATCGAATGTGACCGAAATGCGGACCAAGGCTCGTCGGCTGCAAGCCGAAAAGAAATTGGATCTTTTGATTGTGGATTATTTGCAATTGATGGAGGCTCGCAAAAGCTCGGAAAGCCGGGTGCAGGAAGTTTCCGAAATTTCTCGAGGATTAAAAGCCTTAGCTAAAGAGTTGAATGTGCCGGTCATTGCAGTTTCCCAGCTGTCCCGGGAGGTGGAAAAACGACCTCGGAAGATTCCTCAACTTTCGGATCTTCGGGAGAGCGGTGCCATTGAGCAGGATGCCGATGTGGTGATGTTTATTTATCGGGAAGATTATTACAATAAAGATACCGACAGGCAAAACATTGCAGATATTATCATCGCCAAACATCGTAATGGTCCGATTGGTCAAATTGAACTCTATTTCAAACCAGAGACTATGACCTTCCGCACCTTGGAAACCGATCGAGAGCTAGAGATGGAGACCATGGTGACCATAGAAGAAACTGTAGAGAAGACTGTCTAAACACCTTGCCGGGAATAGTTAAGATTACTGTTATAATTGAGGAGGTAACAGTGTTTTTTGGAGATGGATCCCGTTAGAAGCACATCACTAATTGTTAATCCCATGAATTATTCAATCACCTTATTATTAACCAGTCGGGAGCCTTAGGCTCCCTGCTTCTAACGGGATGGACGGAAAACCAAGGATAGCGATGTGGGGGTTTGTCAAAGGTGAATTGCGCACCTTTTTAGCCCTGATTTTATTGTTAGCGATCTTTATTGGGTTTGGTTTTGCTGCTGGTGACCAAAGCATAATTTTTGATTTTGGCACCGGGAATAGCCAAGAATTATATCCAGGGGCTCTGCCCGTCAATGGTGGTTCCTCAGTCTACCCTAAAACCCTGAATAATATTACCTATGGTTGGCAGACTCCCTATGTGGCTGAGCACAGCAGCGGCTCGCAGGTAATGGATCTACTTAAAACTGACTCAAACCAAGGAGTGAACGACAACACCTTCAAGATAAGTGGGCTTACTAGTCCATATTATGTGGCCACGATCATTAGCGGGGCCCTCAATAGTGATTTAACTACTAAAATTGTGGTCAACGGGACTAATTATTTGATTAATTCATCAGCTGGTGAGTGGCGAACAGCTACTTTTACTGTAGTTATAAATGGTGGTGCAATTAATTTCTTATTTAAGCGCCAGGGTAAAAATCTTTGGGGGGTCAATGCGCTAACTTTAACTCCTTCCAGTACTACTCCCCCCATACCCACATTTGGCTTAATGATAGAGCCGCTTGAGCATATAGTAGCGGTAGGTGGGACGGCCTTATATAGAGTGTCTGTTGCCCCCGAGAATTATTATGGTAGTGAGGTCACTCTATCTATGAGTGGTTTGCCTGAGGGGATGAGCGCTCAGTTTACGCCGGTATCAGGTACCCCGCCATTTACAGCCTCCTTAGAGATTTCTACTAGCCCTCAGAGCCCCACGACGCGTTACAGCTTTATGGTTACTGGCAGGGGGAGTGATCCGGGCTCATATACCGTTAACAGGGATCTCGGCTTGCTAGTTACCCAATTGGGTGAGGGGATTGAGACTCAGCCCACTGCCCCTCCCATTTCTAATCAAGAAGCTCAAGCACGAGTCGAAAGATACCTTAAGTTGGAGACCAAAAAACTCCCTGATGGGCAAGAGATTAGTTCTCTTGAGGATATTGCTCAAGTGACTTCAGGTATCCCCGTGATGCCAGAATTGCCCCAGCCAACCTCCTTTATGGATGCTTCTTTACTTCAATTAACCAAAGCCGGTATAATTAGCACGGTAGTTGACAGTGCTCCGCCGGTTCGGATGCCAGAAATAGAACCGCCGCAAAAACCGGGATTCTGGGCCCAATTTTTCGGAGCTATGTTCAGCCCAGTAAGATAATGATTACCACCCAAAACTTTATTCCCGCGGTCAGAGAAGAAGAGCAGGGTGTGCAGCGACCGGCAGGAAATGAGC
>CAYGXX010000014.1:0-16664 GCA_964354145.1 uncultured Candidatus Saccharibacteria bacterium | reverse complement strand
ACAGTGCCAGCTCCGGCGAACAACTTACCTAATTCTTCGTCGGTCATAGCCCAAGGGAGTCCTCCTACAAACAACTTCTTGCCCATAGTACCTCAAATTATACTTAATATACCCGCGGACGATCCACTTTCTTAGGCTACATCCTCGGGTATAGGCAAAAAGTTGCTATAAACGAGAACTTTACACACAAGAAACCCGCAATCGGGATTATCTTATCCCATCCATCCCAAAAGTCAATAACTGGTTAGGAAAGCTCCCACCAGGGGCTTTGGCTTGGGCTTTTTGGCATCTTAGGCCAACGGTGGGAGCAAATCGCCGGTTTTTCTTTGGGGCCCCTTTTTGAACGGAGGCTTTATTATCTCGGTAGCGGAATTCTCCTCGTGTTCTTTTCGAGCAGTATCCCCAGGGTCCCAAAGATCACCGAACACTTTCAGTATAGCAAAATAAAACATATAATGTGGCTCCCTGGATAGAAGATGCTCTGCCCCGTAGTGAACTTGTTCTACTGCTGAGGTTAGAACCTGCTTAGGAGATACATAATCCAACACGAAAAAGTCGCGATTGCTCAATTTGCAGTGTATTAAAAACAGCTCTCCGCCTCCGCCAGTTGGCGGATGGCGGAAATGAGCTGTTTTTAATTTCTAAATTAGATTAGAACCGACTACCGCCAGCTGGCCGATCAGTCATCGGCTTAGCTTCACTAACGGTAATATTGCGACCTTCTATTTCCTTACCATTCATGGTGGAAATAGCGGTGGCCATTTCTTCTTCAGTAGACATCTCCACAAAGCCAAAACCTTTGGATTTGCCAGACATCTTATCCTTAATGACAATGGCGGATTCCACAGTACCAGCATCAACGAACAACTTGCCTAAGTCTTCGTCGGTCATAGTCCAAGGGAGTCCCCCTACAAACATTTTCTTGCCCATAGTTACCTCACACTTAATACTTAATATACCCGCGGACGATCCACTTTCCTGGCTAGATCCTCGGGTATAGGCAAATTGCTTTTGACCAGAGAGAACTTTACACAAGAAACCCGCAACGGGGTTATCTTATCCTATCCCCATCAAAAGTCAATGAAGTTGAGAAAACCTCCCACCAAGGGTTTATTGGCTGACAAATTATTTTGATTAACTTTTCTTAGTTTTCTTTGCGGTAACTTCTTTGTCGGTAGCGGGTTTCTCAACCGCAACTTTCTTAGTAGCTGATACCGGCTTACTTTCTGCCTTAATGCTAGATTTGTTGTCTGCCATAATATCCACTAACCGATTAATGGAAAGAGTAAGTTTATCTAATTTATCGTTGATAGTTGCGAATTCACGTTTGTTGTCTTCGCCTCCACCCCGATGCTCTGGACCTTTATCAAAACCGCCTCTGGCAAAACTCGGGCGACCAAATTCTTTTCTGGGAGCACGATCGTCTCCACCTTGGGTATTCCTGAAACAAGTATTGCAATAGACCGGTTTATCGCCAGTTGGGCGGAAAGGCACCTCACAGGCCTCGCCACAGCCGGCACAGGTGGCTTTGTGCATAGTTACCGGGCCCCGGTCGCGCCGATCGCGGTCACCAAAACTCGGACGACCACCAAAACCCCGGTTGCCGCCAGATTTGAATCCCCCTCGACTACCTCCCCGTTGGTCAAAATTTCTCATATGTTGGTTACTATACGCTGATAACGCCTAATAAGCAATACAGGATGCCCGTCCTTAATTTTCTGTCCCTGCACTATTCAATACAGGGCTCACCCCGGTACTATTCTGCACGGGGCAAACCCCAGTACCTCCGCCAGCTGGCGGACCCGTTTTCCCGACCCCTTTCCCATGGTTCGAATCCCTCCACTTGGACAACAAAAGAACCGTCATCCATCAAAAGATGAATGCCGTTTCTTTGGCTCCGGGGGTGGGATTCGAACCCACGACCAACTGCTTAACAGGCAGCCGCTCTACCGCTGAGCTACCCCGGATTGTCAAACTACCTACCTATTCTAAGTAATCCTTCAGTTTTTTGCTATCCTTGGATTTCTTGAGTTTAGCCAAGGCCTTAGCTTCGATTTGGCGGATGCGTTCACGAGTAACTCCGAACTCATGCCCCACTTCCTCTAGCGTATGCGCCCACTCCCCATCCAGACCAAATCGCATCCTCAAAATTCTCTGTTCTCGCGGAGTTAGCAAATGGAGGACAGTCCCGATATCATTCTTCAATAGTTCCTGTGCTGACTGCTCATCCGGCGTTAAACTATCCTCATCCTTAATGAAGTCGCCCAACAGACTATCATCTTCATCCCCAACAGATTTCTCCAAGGATACGGTTTCTTGCGAAATCTTCAGGATATGATTGACTTTCTCTACCTCAATTCCCATCTCATTAGCGATCTCTTCCGGCGACGGTGGTCTTCCTAATTCTTGCACCATCTGCCGCTGGGTCCGGGCTAACCGGTTCATCGTTTCCACCATATGCACCGGGATACGGATAGTCCGAGCTTGGTCCGCAATCGCCCGGGTAATCGCCTGCTTAATCCACCAAGTAGCATAAGTCGAGAATTTAAATCCCCGCTTGTAATCGAACTTGTCCACCGCTTTCATCAAGCCGATGTTCCCCTCTTGGATCAAGTCAAGGAGCGACAACCCACGACCAATATATTTTTTAGCGATACTCACTACTAAGCGCAAGTTAGCTTCAGCTAAGGCTTTAGCCGCCATCGTATCTCCCGCTGCCACCCTCTTTGCTAATGCCACTTCCTCTGGTTTCTTCAGCAGCGCGATTTGCCCGATTTCCTTTAAATACATCCGTACCGAATCCTCGCCGATAGCCTCTGTTGATTCCTCCTCGCTCAACCCTTTTTTCATGGGTTTTTTGCTCTTGCGCACTTTTTTCGTTGCCACATCCGAAGCCCCTACTTGCCAGATCAAATCTTCACGTAAATCTACCACTTCTATCCCCAAATCAAGAAAAGCTTCGTAAAGCTTATCTAAAAGTTCAATATTATTTTCCGCATCGGGCACCGCTTGATTCAACTCTTGCTGAGTAACAAAATTCTGATCTTGTGCCTTCAAAAGTAAGTACTCAATCTCCGGAGGAAAATTATATTTTTTAATCCGATCCTTAAAACTCTTGACCTCCTCTTCTTCCTCTAACTGCAATTCTGGTACCTGCTCCTCCGTTGGTTCAACTACCGCTTCAGCTACTTGAATTGATTTCTTAGGCTTTTTAACCGCTGGCTTGGATAGCTTTTTGGCACGCTTTTTAAGAGCTACCTTTTTGGTTATTTTCTTTGCACGGGTCCTAGCCCAAATTGTTTTCTTTTTTGTTCGCTTGGTTCGTTTGGCTAACTTAGCCCTCCTTCTCAAAGGTCGAATATTTTTCCTCCGCCTGCCCCTGAAGCGAGCAGACTTCCTACCCCGACGGGATCCCCTCGGGAGCGATTTTTTAGTCGCCATATAAAAATAAAATAATTAAAACTGCCGGTTGAATTCTTCTAAAAATTGATGAAGTTTTTCATGGTCGCCCGCTCGTTCCGCTTCGGTAATTTTGCGATTCAACTCTGCCAACTGCACCCTGGTATGCTGCTCTCGGAGAAGGTTGATGTAAAATTTCAGCTCCTGTGCCACATCCCCCTCTGGCATATCCGCATAATACTCTTCTACCGTCATCAAGATCTCCAGAAGATCTACTTTGTCACTGTAATCCAAACGAGCCAATACGCCATCTAGAGCCTGCCCGTTATCTTGAGAGGCGGCCAGGGAAAATTCTCTCCCAGTATAGCAATTCTTAAGCTCCGCGTAAACTTTTTTGACAAACTCGCTTTGCCATTCTGCCGCATCTAACACCTCTTTGAAACTATCTAGATGATTGATCTTGAATAACAGCATGCCGACAATCCTCCGCTCTAGCCAATCTGCTTTCTCTATCGGTTTTTCCGCATTGGCCATCGCCCTGAATTTGCTCGCCCCGCGAATGCCGGGGCGTTTTGCCTCTAGATTCTTGAGTGCGTCATATAAGTTATTAGGATCTACTCCCGATGCCTCAGAAAGCCTCTTCACGTACTGATCTTTTTCCACCGGACTCGCTAATAAATTAATTGCTGGCAAGACCTCGGCTACCACTTTTTTCTTATCATTCACAGAACCAGTACCATATTTCTTAATGGCATAATTAATATAAAAATCTACAATTGGGACGGCTTGTTCCACGGTTGCTTGCCACTTAGTTGGATCTGCCTTGGCGCAATCATCGGGATCTTTATACCCTTCCAGAATAGCCACTCTAATTTCTAAATCCTCGGTTGAAGCTAGTTCAATCACCCGCTTGGTTGCCTCGCTCCCCGCCCCATCGGCATCCAACGCCAAAACTAAAGTTTCAGCGTGTCGGCGCAAGGTTTCTAATTGCTCGGAAGTAAGCGCTGTGCCAGAAGAAGCCACTACATTTTTCACCCCCGCTTGATAAGAAGACAAGGCATCCATCTGCCCTTCCACCAATACCGCCGCCTTTTTCTCTTGAATATCCTCCTTAGTTACCGACAAACCATACAACACCCGCCCTTTGTTAAATATCGGTGTCTCCGGCGAATTTAAATATTTCGGCTGATCATTGGGATCTAACACCCGTCCCGTAAAGCCAGTTACCTTCCCGCTGATATCCGCGATAGGAAACATCAACCGATGATGGAACTTATCACTCACTTTGCCCCTGCGCTGCACCAACAAACCCGCTTTTTCCACCTCCGCTTCGGTATAACCCCGCCGCAGTAAAAACTTAATTAAATAATCCCACCCTGCCGGCGCATAACCTAAGCGAAATTTAGCCGCCGTTTCCGCTGATAACCCCCGATTGACCAAATAATTCATCGCTTGCCTCCCCGCCACCGTATCCGCCATATATTTCTCGAAAAACTTAGCCGCTAACTCATTGATGGCAAACAATTTACTCTTAACCCCCCAATCTCTGGGTCTAGTTTTAAGCTCCACCCCTGCTCTCTCTGCCAGTTGACCCAAGGCTTCAGTAAACTCTAGTCCCTCCTTTTTCATCAAAAAACCAAAGATATCCCCGCCGGCGCCGCAGCCAAAACAATGCCAGATCTGCTTATCTGGGCTGACCATCAGGGAAGGATCTTTATCACTATGAAAGGGGCAAACTGCCCGGAAGTTTCGCCCTGCCTTTTTGAGCGGCAAATACTGGCCGATAAACTCGACGATGTCGATTCTTCGCTTGATCTCTTCCAACTGGTCCATCACCATCCATTATAGCCTACGAAAACCGCCCTCCTCCGCAAAGGTAGATTTTAAATCTCATTACTACCAAGAATACCAGATGCCTATTTTTTCAGCATGACATCCGAGCCAGTTAGATCATTGTAGTGATTCACCCAACTCTGCGTCTTGTCGTTATAGTAATAGAACCGCACTCCCCGCACATCCTCTAGCCCTTTTTTGTTAGCCGCCGCTACGAACACAATGTATAGCTTGAGCCGGCTGGTGCTGAATGGATTCAGTGTCCATAAGTTCTTCAGCCCGCCGCTCATATTGTTGTTGATGTAGGTCATCTCGGCATCCAAGACCATACTCACGGCTTGGGCAGCAATTAACGGAGCCGAGGCAGCACCCTTAGCGACTTTAGCTGTTTGCACGGCAGCCTTTATCAAATTTCCGGCATCATCAATCTTATAGAGCGTCACCACCACCTGTCCAACCGTCCCGCCTTGGCTAATCAACTCCTGTGCCATCGTGCTCTCCAATGCTTGCTTTACTTCCTTTTTGCTCTGAGCACCGCCGATGATAAGCCCCGACAAACGGGAAATAGTGTCCACAACGGTGATTACAAAGGAAGATGCCTTGGTAATCAAAGAGGCTTCGGCATATACTACTGCTTTCACTTCGTTGGAGGTATATCCCAAACCACTCCTGATCTGTGAAGGCAGATCACTATAAGATTTATTAGTGACTACATCCTGATAGACATTACTCAAGGCAGCGGTCGCCACATCAGGACTGGTCATCTTCTGCGCGGTACTGGGCCAGAGCGAATGGCTATCCCACAAATGCGCCATGCCTAAACCAATGATAACGGTCAAAACCACGGCAGCTACCCCAAAAATATCCGGTCTGCACCTGCGTTTAAATCTATCAACCATATAATTTCGATTTTAACCCTAATAAAATCGGTCCCTTTACTATATTACCACTCCTTATGCTCTCGCGGGATCTTTGATCTTGATTTGCTCAATGCTATCCACCGTCAACCAAGCCGACAGCAGGCCAAAGCCGGACTTGTCAATTTCAAATGGCGGAATCTCCCGGGGATCTTCCAAAAAAATTAACAGGCAGTATTTTTTGTCCTTAAATAATTCAAAAAACTCTGGTATTTGGTTTTTTTCAATACCATCCTCATTGCCATAAGCCTCCAAAATTCGACGGACTTTTTCGGGACTCAAATGGATAAAAGTGACTACTCTTCCTACTCGCGCTATTGCCGATACTGGCTCACCGGCATCCTTAAAATAAACCGTGTCACCAGCTTGAATCTTGCCCCATGGCGCCCGCTTGGTAGTATACCAGCGCGACTCAATCGTTTTTTCGCCCGACAAAATCTTCGGCAACAGCCCCCACGCTTTTTTCATTATCGCCACATGGTCCATCCCGATTTACTCCAAGGAGATGATTTGGATGCCTTTATCTAAAATCTCCTCCACTGGATAAAATGATTTCTTCAAATCGAACCTGCCGACATAAGTGACTTTTTTCTCGAGATTTCTACCGGTGTACTGTTTGGTGGCTGGATCCCATTCTTCCAATACCAGCGTATCGCCTTCATTAATCTCAAAATCATTCAGGCGCCAATCATATTTCTTCTTGCCTGAAGCTATATCCTCAAAATATCCCGGCCAGATTTTCTTTTTTATAATCGCCATACTTCTCCTTTCTAATTAATAGCAATAGGTTTTGTTAATAATTTTTCGATTGCCTGCGCGGCATCTTCCCAATTATATGCTCGGATGACTCCCTCTGGCAGCTCGTCATCCCTGTTCCAGGGCTTATCCATAATCACCGCTTTGATATTGTGTGCCAAAAGTGAATCAAGATGCCGGCCATCATCATCTACAATCAACTCACATCCTATTTCTTTGCAGAGCTCACCTTTAGTGAGCGCCGGGCTACCATCCGCTGAATAATGATTAGCAAACATCACCTGGCGAAACACACCTGGAAAGTTCCGATCTAGCCAAGTATATGTGACCTCTTTCGTAGCATTCTGCCGAGATGTCACTAGACATAACTCGTGCTCGGTGGCCAATTGGGTAACCCATTCCTTGGCCCCTGGCATTAATGGCAAATCAGCAAACCCTTGAGAAATATGAAACTTATGGACATCCGCAACTGCCTGCTCCAGAGTGATATGCATAAAATTTGGCCAATGATAATCCACCACATCTTTAAACTGCCAATTAGTATTATGCTGGAGGTTATACCATTTTAAAAACTCCGCGATAAAACTACATAGCACATCATCTAAATCCACCGCGATTTTCATATTCTCTATTATACATTACAGAAAACCCGCGCAGTGCGCGGGCTTACAAACCGTGATTACCGTCCAAGCTTATGCAGTTTGCGGGGTTTCTTCTCGCCAGCCAAAGAACTGGCGATGGCACAAGCCATCCCGAGAAGAATTTGCCGGATGGCAAACTTATCCCTTTTACTGAACTGCCCCTGGTAATCTCGAATTAGACCAGCCATTCCAGGATTCTTATCCTCGAGATGCCGAATAACCTTAGTGATCTCTGATGCCGTTAGTGACTCGGTGATATCCTCACCCGAGAAAAGAATCTGAGGTAGGCTTTCTAAGATCTCAATAACCCGCTCCACATTGGAGCTCGTCTGGTTTATCACTCGTCATTCTCCTCTGTCTGAAGGTGCAGTTTTTGACAGGAACTCACTATAAAATATTACCCCTGATAAGTCAAGAGTAAAATTGGGCTAACGGCCAATTAACTAAGTAACTACTTGGCTTTACCCCAGCAAGTAGCCAGCAGATAGATAGCCAAAATCGCAGCAATCACCAGGATTGTCATTAAGTACGGATACCAAACAAAGTACCAATAGGCGCCAACCACAATGCCGAACAGAAATAATGAGATTTTGACAGCCCCAATCTGCCACCACTCCAATTTATATGCTCCAAATATCTTCATACCTTTATTTTACCAGTTTTTTATGGTGACGGTTACCTGCAAAACTATGGCACAAGTAACCCCACAACAACTATGGGCATAAAATAAACTATTTATACAGTGTCTTCGCCCCGTTTATGTCTCCTGCTGCGAGTGTTCTCTTCTTGGTTTCTCCATAATTCGCGTAGCCATACATCGTTTGCTCGGAATACTGCGAGCCGTAGAGATCATTTAAACCAACGGCATGACCAAACTCGTGAGTGGCAATATTCTCAAAGTCCATCACGGTTGGATCCTGGCTACCATCTCCCCAAAGGTAGTCCACGTTATCGAAGACTACGTCCCATTCCACTAATTCCCTATTTTGGGGCGGCCCCCCAAAGATTCCCCAAACTATAGCTATAGCAATCGCACCCGGATCAGATATCTCGCCAAACATAACCTCATTCTTACCATCAGGCGAATCGGCATCAACTCCATCAACTTCTAAAGCAGTATTTTCATCACCGAAGATATTGAAACTAACCTGGTTGTCCCACGTTTCTAGATCTTGAGCTACTAATACAGAACTAACGTCATTCGCTACCACATAGGGTTCCGCTACCTTCCATTTCGCCCCCTTAGCCAGAAAAGCATAGTAAGAACTTTCGGGATTGCCTTTACTACCACCCGCCTTAGCATAATTATCCTTATAGTGGATCATGGCGAAACCTTGAACTTCTCTCCCGTTATCAAAAGCAGAACCAAGCGGGATGATAGCTTCGGAACTCCCTATCGCCTGCGCTGGAACCACTATGCTCGCTAATGCTTGACCGGTATGGATATTGATGACTTTAGCGGGTTGAAGATTGGGAGCAGCAAAAACTGGTTGAAAAACCCAAGCCACTAATGCCAAAGCTAGAAGAATGGTCACATTTGTTCTCAATTTTTTCATAATCATTTGAGTTATTTATATACCTCTATATCTAATTATACCTGAGACCCGTCTATTGCTTTTTCTCGGGGATAAAATAAATAAACCAAATAACCCAGACGAGCCAGAGCATATCAAGCCAATCTTGAGTTAATATCCCCGGGATGCCCAGCAAGAACAGGAACCCCAAAAATCCTAAAGGCCAATTTTTTCTCATGTTGTTATAAATTATTTATCTCATTCCGAGCTTTTTATCTAATATAGCTTGGCGAAGCCAGGAGGCGGATCGTCCATGCGTCGCTCTTCGAGCTATGCAGGACAAGCTTCTTTTGCGCAAAGTATAACTGGCAAGATATCCGAAATTTTATTTGAGGATATCGTAGCCAAGCGTAGCTCGTTAGAGCGAAGCTTGGCGGAGAGGGCGGGATTTGAACCCGCGATACCCTTGCGGGTATACCTGATTTCCAATCAGGCGCACTCGGCCACTATGCGACCTCTCCTTAACTTATAACCTGATTTTTCAATAAGAATTCCTGAACCCGTTCAAACATCCATTTATGGCCAGCGGTATTGGGATGCAAGCCATCCTCCAACATATTCACGTAATCCTGGGAAAGAAAATTACCCATTAGCTCCAAAAATGGTACTTTTTTAAACTGGCAAATAGATTTGACCGCTTCATCATATTGCCGGATATACTCATTGGTATATGACTTGTCTGCATCCCACGATATCGGTTTAGTTTTTGTCTCATCAACTACAGTATTGCCAACAAATAATACTATGGGGGTTATTTGCTTAGCTAGTTCAATCAATTTTTCAACATTCTGCTTACTTTGATCTATGGAAATCTTATGGCCATTTTGACTGTAAATAAAATAGGAGTCATTGATGGTGATCATGCCAAATATTATAATTGTTTCTCCTTCCTCCTCTAGCCGACTTTTGGCTTCAGATTTAAGCCGGTGCACCAATTCCTCTGTTGTACCTCCAGAGATCCCCAAATTATATACCAAATAATCCAACTCACCTTGAGATGCAATAACTTTTTCATCTAAGAACCGGCGCAAACGAGTCACCCAACCCCCTTCTATGTCCCAAGTGCCATAGGTAATGCTATTCCCAAAAACTAAGATATTCGCCATAAATCCATTGTATCAGCTAGCCTTAGGTATTGCCCCCATAACCGGCCATTGGAGGAGGAATGTAATGAAAGGAGCTAAATTTCTAAGGGTGAGGTCATGTTTGAACCCCGATAAGCATATCGGGGTGAGTTTGACCGGAAAACACCTAGAAATTTAGCCCTTCCATCATCCCGACGAACTGGCCGGAGCTTTTGGTTACTTTTCTAGAAAAGTAACAAGAAAAAGCGCCCTTGACCGCAGGTCAAAAATAACCTATATTCACCTTACCTTATTAATTAACCTTTTCTCCCCCTTCGACTTTGCTCAGGGGGATTCCCCATGGGAAAGGAAATTTTTTGCTTATGGAAGAAAAAGAACTCTCCAGCACCTATGAACTGACCGTTTTGCTCCCCCAGGATCTCTCGGATTTTGATGTCCAAAAAGTGATCGACAAGGTGAAAACCGCGATTACCTCTCGGGGCGGCAATATTCAAAAAGAACATACTTGGGGCAAAAAACGGCTAGCCTACCACATTAACAAGGTCGAATTTGCCCATTATCAGACCTTAATTTTCCAAGTGCTCAAGGAAGCCATTCTAGACATTACTAAGGATATTCAGTTGATGCCGGAAATAATCCGTCATCTCTTGATTTCTTTGGAAAAAGAGGGAGTGGCGGTAGATCAATTATTCACCCCGGAAAAAGAAGCCGTTTTGATTGCCACGCTGGCTAAAGAAAAGATGGAGCCGAGTAAACCGCATCAGACCAGAGCAACACGAGGGAGAACAACGCCAAAGGTTGAGACGGCTGCAGCGCCAGAGATCCTGGCGCAAGTCCCCGCCGTCGCCAAGGCTTCCGTCTTCGCAGGAGCTACACCGGACACGATGGCGGGCAAGCAGGATGACGAAAAAACAGAAGAAGTCGCAGATATTGCCGAGCCAATAGATATCACACAAGGCAGTCCCGATGCGGAAATCGGGGTCCTCGACAAAGATGCCGAGGAAAGACGCAGAGAAGAACTCGATAAGAAATTAGACGAATTATTAAAAGAATAATAATCCTCCCTCTGTCATTATCGGGCTTGACCCGATAATCCAGACAGAAAAAAAGAAAATGTTGTGTTTGTTTTCCTTTCTGGATCCTCTGGTCGAGCCAGAGGATGACATCGAAAAGCTCGAACAACAAAACTAAAGTTATACTAAGATAATTACAAAGTTATGCGTGATCTAAATAAAGTGATGTTGATCGGCAATGTGACCCGCGACCCGGAACTTAGGACCATTCCTTCTGGACAAAGCGTGGCTTCATTCGGTGTTGCCACCAACAGGAGCTGGAATGACGCCGCTGGTGAATTGCAAAAAGTCGCAGAGTTCACCGATGTAGTAGCTTGGGGAAAACTGGCTGAAATTGCTGGGCAAATTTTGAAGAAAGGCCGGAAAATTTATGTGGAAGGTCGCTTGCAAACCCGCAACTGGGAAGGCCAGGATGGAGTCAAAAGATATAGAACCGAGGTGATTGCGAGCGACCTCATTGTGCTAGACCGCCCCCAAGGTATTAACATTAATGGCCCCGAAACAGCCGAGCCTGTGAGCGCCACTATCGCACCCCTGGCCGGCCTCAGCTCGGAGAGCTCCGGCTCGGAAAGGCAGGCAGACATAGCGGCGGCTACCGCTGAGATGCCGGAACCAGTCGCTCAAGCTGTCTCCGCCACTCCCGTAACCCCCCTGGCCGGGCAGGCGGCAGAAGAAATCGACATTGAAGATATTCCCTTTTAAACCACCTCCCTGTCATTCCCGCGAAAGCGGGAATCCAGAAAAGAAAACAAACAAGATAATTTTTCTGTTTATGTTTCTGTCTGGATCCTCGGATCAAGTCCGAGGATGACAAAGAGGATGACACAAATAAAAATAGTTCTCATTACATTCGAACAGTAATAAATAATTAATAGCTATGGCATTTAGATCATTCAAGAAAAAACCGGCGACGTTCCCCCGTTATACCATGGCGGCAAAAAAATACTGCCATTTTTGCCATGAAAAAATTGACTATATCGATTACAAGAATGTAAAAACCTTGTATAAATATCTATCGCGGTATATGAAGATTGAGCCCCGCCGCCGCAGTGGTAACTGCGCCAAGCATCAACGGATGATAGCCACCGCCTTAAAACGGGCTCGGCATATGGCTTTGTTGCCATTTACTTTACACTAAACAGATGTTAGACATTACCGATCTCAAAACCGGTGTCATCATCGAGTTAGAAGGCGCCCCTTATGAGGTGGTGCGGTATCAGCATACTAAGCTGGGACGGGGCGGCGCTATTTTGCGCACCACTTTGAAGAACTTACTCACCGGCGCCAATATCGAACGGACCTTTAGAAGCGAAAAATTTAACGAAGCAGATATGTCCCGAGGCAAGGCGCAATTTTTATACCAAGGTGGCGGGAACTACACCTTTATGGACAGTAAGACTTTCGAGCAATTTAACCTCAAGCAAGAAGTGCTCGGCGCTAATGCTAATTATTTAGTTGAAGGGCAAGAAGTGGAGCTAGTTTACTTCAATGGCAATCCGATTAGTATCCAGTTACCTTTGAAGATGAAATTCAAAATTACCCAAGCCGACCCGGCAGTAAGGGGTGATACCGTCACTAACCCTTCTAAAAACGCCACTATTGAAACTGGCCTGACTTTGAAGGTCCCCATGTTTGTCAAAGAAGGAGATACAATTCTAGTAGATACCCGTAATGGTAGTTATATAGAAAGGGTGAATTAAATTAAAGTTGTGGCTAAAACAACCGAAGAATCTCAATTAAACCAGCTGATCAAACTGCAAGAAAAGCAGGTTTCCCTGCACGGGAATTTGATTAGAGGGATATTCTCTGGTTTTGGATTTTTCATTGGTTCAGCTGTGCTAGTTGGATTATTGATTTACCTACTCTCATTAGTAAATACAGTTCCTATTATTGGGCAATATGCTACTGCTATAGTTGATTTCGTAAAAGCCCACCAATAAAAAACACCTGCATGAGTTTATCCATCGGCATTGTGGGACTACCTAATGTTGGTCCATCCTTCGCCCTTACTGTTTAAGGGAGTACCTCCTCTACAAACATTGCGGGCTTCGGAGGACTGCACTTACTTAGATTAGCAAAGTAACTTAAGGAGTAATTTCAAAATGAGTCTGTCTATTGGGATTGTGGGGTTACCGAACGTTGGGAAATCAACCCTGTTTAATGCACTTTTAGGGAAAGCACAGGCGGCGGCGAGCAACTTCCCCTTTTGCACGATTGAACCCAATATCGGGACTGTCCCTGTCCCCGATCCCCGGCTAGAGGTTCTAGCTAAATTAGAAAACTCCGAAAAAATCATTCCTACCGCGGTGGAGTTTGTAGACATCGCTGGTTTGGTCAAAGGCGCTAGTGAAGGAGAAGGGCTGGGCAACCAATTTTTAGGTCATGTACGAGAATGCGATGCCATTATCGAAGTAGTGCGGCTATTTGATGACGCCAATGTCATTCATATAAGCGGGAAAATAAATCCTGAAGAAGATATAGCAACTATTAATACTGAACTCTTACTGGCAGATATGCAGACTTTGGAAAAACGGATCCCTAAGGAAGAAAAGGAAGCTAAAACCGACCCCAAATTACAGCCGCGGGTTAATTTCCTCAAAAAACTTAAAGAACATATTGATCAGGGGCTCGCCGTCCGAACTTATCCCGCTACTGATGAGGAAAAAATCTGGCTCAAGGAACTTTGTTTACTCACTGGCAAGCCGATTTTGTACGTGGCAAATATTGATGAACAGCAAACAAAGCAGCCGGATCTAATTGACCAATTAAGAATCCAAGTTAAGGACGAGATGGCAGAAATCATCGCCCTTAATGCCAAAGCGGAAGCGGAGCTGGCACAATTATGTATTGAAGACCAGGTGCTACTATTAAAAGAATTGGACATGGATGAGCCGGGCTTGAATAAAGTGATTCGTGCCGGCTACAAATTACTTAACTTAATCACTTTCTTTACCGCCGGTCCTAAAGAAACTCGAGCCTGGACGGCCAAATCAGGTACCAAAGCTCCTCAGGCTGCCGGGGTCATCCATACTGATTTTGAGAAAGGATTTATCCGCGCCGAAGTGATTGGCTATGCAGACTTTGTAGCCGGCAATGGCTATAAAGGTGCTGGCGAGGCCGGGAAAGTCAGACAAGAAGGCAAAGACTACATTGTCCAAGATGGCGATGTAGTCCACTTCCGTTTCAACGTATAACTATCTTTTGCTGAGTTTGCTAAATAGATTGGTGACAGATTTAATAGTCCGCTGGAAAATCTGCTCGATGCGGTCAGAGAATAGCAGTGTCTCTCCCGGTTGGAAGGGAGCTTCAATTTTACCTCCAGTAGAGGGAGAAGCTGGCTTAGATGTGGATGGCGCAGTGGGTTGCACGGCTGGCTTTTTGAATAAATCCCAAAAGCTGATTTTTTTAACCTGAATCGTCCACTTTACCTGGCTTTGACCATTCATCCAAGTTTTCCACTCTGCAACTGGGCGAAACGCTTCAGTATAGATCTTGGCAGTCCACGGCGCTTTGATAGTAAATTCAAATCTACCGATTTCACCCGGCTTTACCACCCTATCCACCAAGACTGGTCGATTGTATTTAATCCACGAGGAATGATAAAACCCGCTCCGGCGATCGCGCTTGGCGTCAGTACCCAAACGAACCGGATTTTTCCCATCCTGGTACCAGGTGGCAGTACCAGTGTTTTTGAATTCTACCCAGAGAGTAGCCATTTCGCGAGCTTTTAAGGCAACGTCTGGTGATTGCCGCACTAAGGTAGCGGAATATTCTTCGCCCGCGCCGCCAGTCGTAGGCGGGATCACCCCTGTTTCTTTATCAACAACACTAATCAAACGCATATAACAATCGTATTCCCAAGAACTGTTGTAAATGCACAGCCGGTAAGTCCCCACCGTCAAGGCATTGGGTAAAAGATTCATCGTTATAAGATTTTGACTGTGAGGTTTCTGGATGGGAAAAGCAACTTGGTTAAGCGTTGCCCAAGCCTGATCTTCAAAACCCAGCCCCCGAATAACCAACTCGGTGGCAGTCTTGTAATAAAAACTCATGGGACTAACACTATCGATTGCTGGATACGTTGGCACATAACCACCAGGGCCACCTGGTGCCTCTGGAGCAGCAGAAATAATGAACACCGCATTGCTGACATCATTGATGCCTGGCACGGTCGTGCTGCTAATGCGCACGGTAGCCGCAGCAGTAGCGGGTGCCGTCACTGGCCAAGGATAATCTCCATCATTGACCGTTGAGGCAACCAAAGTTTCCCAACTACCCCCGACAGTTCTTTGCAACTCGATTTTCACGCTGGCAATACTGCCCGTGCTGGTCCAAGTAATATGCTGGGTGCTGTCCACTTGCCAATCCTCTCCGCCGTCAGGGGCAGTAACGGTGATAGTGCCATAATCCAGAATAATAAAGCTTAAATTAGTGGAATCGGCAGCCGCTTTCGTAAACCATACCCCCAACATCACTAAACAAACGGCCAGAACCGTTAGCAACTCCTCTTCTAGTAGTTTGATCAGGGCAATTTTTATTTTTGATATCTGTTGGAGCATCCCAGAAGATATTATAATATTTGTCTATTATATCATAAATATCCTCCTTCGTCAAGATAAGATTAGGAAAGAGTGGCCCATATTTTTATTGTTCGAGTGAAAGCGAGAACTAATAAACTAACCGTTCTCGGCTAAAGCCTCGAACAATAAACAAAAGGTTGGTTAAAACTACGAGATAAACTTGGAGGGTTTTAGATAAAACCGCCAGGGCTTGCTGGCGTAATCCTTAGCATAAGCTATCCCCCTTCGAGCTGACTGGACGATTTCTTTAGGTTTTAATTTAAAACCATCATCTTCTACCCAGAGACCACTGGTTTTGCCCAGCCTCTGGCAATTTAATTTGCTATCAATATTGAGTTCCCGGCAGAGCCGGCCCGGACCCACAGGACGCTGAGAAGTTGGAAATAATGGTTCAGCAGAGCGGATTAGGATTGCCTCAGCCTCCCCTTTGCCCGCAGTAACCAAATTTAGACAATGATACATGCCATAAATTAAATAAACATAAATATAACCAGCGGGGCCAAACATCACTTCAGTGCGACGGGTACGGCCCTTGGCGGCATGGCAGGCTAAATCATGGACGCCGCAATATGCTTCCACTTCCGTGATGCGATATCGCCAAATACCAGCCGATGTTCGTCTAACCAAAACCTTGCCAATGAGCTCAGAGGAAACCCGCAAGGTTGGTTGAGCAAACCACTCCCGATTAAGAATTCTCCTGCGCATGGGCCTTAATGGTCGCTGTATTAGCAGAGCCATTTCCATTCATCACTGTTGCAAAAATCATCTTCCCGGCAATAGTCAACCCATAACTTTTCAATTTTTCT
>CAYGXX010000013.1:0-16811 GCA_964354145.1 uncultured Candidatus Saccharibacteria bacterium | reverse complement strand
TTCTCCTTGTCCGTCCGTAGCTCACAAGAAGCGAAGGAGGATCCCGATATAGATATCGCTTCCGTCTTCGCATAAGCTACGCCGGACAAGTCGCAGGGCAGTCTTCGCTTTTATTTATTTTATAATATAAATCTGGCGGAGCCAGGCGAAGCTTGGAAAGCGAAGCCTGGTGGACGAGAGAGGACTTGAACCTCCACGGGATCGCTCCCACTGGAACCTGAATCCAGCGCGTCTACCATTCCGCCACTCGTCCATGGAGGCCTGGAGCGGAGTCGAACCGCTGTGCAAGGTTTTGCAGACCTCTGCCTAACCGCTCGGCCACCAGGCCATATTTCATTTTATTTCAAATCGAATTCTGATGGTGGGCGGAAGAGGATTTGAACCTCCACGAGTTGCCTCACCAGGCCCTTAACCTAGCGCGTCTGCCAATTCCGCCATCCGCCCTGGTGGGCATTGAGGGGCTCGAACCCCCGACCTCTTGGATGTAAACCAAGCGCTCTAACCAGCTGAGCTAAATGCCCGACATTTCTCAATCCAGTTACTATATTACTATATGGGATGATTATCCAGTGAAAGATTTTTGTTATAATGTAAGCCGATTAGATAATTCACCTTGCCGCGGTAGCTTCCTCCTATGCTTTATCTCATCAGAAATAGGTCATTAGCCTCTTCTGATATAGATAGCGCTACGGAGGACAAGTAACCCGGTCAAGTGACAAAGAGCTTCTTGAATGATTAACAATATTTAGAAACCTTATTTTGCCGCGGTAGCTCAGTGGTAGAGCGAGGGCCCGAAGAGCCCTGCGTCGGCGGTCCGATCCCGTCCCGCGGCACCATTTTATTTAAAAGTGCGGGCGTCGTATAACGGTCATTACATAACCTTGCCAAGGTTGAAACGGCGGTTCGACTCCGCTCGCCCGCTCCAGCCTATGCTCTTGCGAGCTTCGGCTGGCTTACGCCAATCCTTTAAAATCTTAATCAATTTTAATGGCTAAATATCAGCAGGACTGGGAAAATTTAGCCCAGCTTAATCCGGGATGGGCGATTTTAACAACCGACAAGCAGAAAAAACGGAGCCAGTGGGATAGTGCCGAATTCTTTGCTACGGGCGAAAAAGATATCACCCAATTCCTGATTTATGTTAAGAATCTAGGCGTTGGGTTAGGAACAGGGAAGGCCCTGGATTTTGGTTGCGGTGTGGGCAGACTCACCAGGGCGCTAGCTAAGCATTTCGATAAAGTTTATGGAGTGGACATTTCCTCCACAATGTTGGCAATGGCAAAAAATATCCATCAAGATAATCCCCGGATAGTTTTTTCGCAAAACACCAATGAAAATCTTTCCTGTTTTGATTCTGAAAAATTCGATTCAGTTTGTTCATTAATTACGCTGCAGCATATCCCAGACAAAAAAATTATTCAGACGTATCTTCGAGAATTTATACGGATTTTAAAACTGGGCGGAATTCTGTATTTCCAATTGCCGTCAGTGCCCGGATTTTCTAAAATTAAATCCATCCTCTTGCAGATAAGAGGGAAGATTTATTATTTATTGACCAGCCTGGGCATTCCTAAAGAATTTTGCTTTCGGCGATTAAGAATAATGCCATTTATGCATATGAATCATCTTCCTAAAAATGAAGTTGAAGCCATTTTCGGTGGCCAAGCCAAGATCTTACAAACCTATGATGATAACACCATCAATCAAAGGTATTTAATCCAAAAGCTCTGATAGGCAAAAATAGCTCTGGGAGCGGAAAACTCTTGACAGATAGGTGATTTTGGAGTAAGTTAAAAAATATAGGGTGGAGAGGGGATTAACGGCGGTTTCTCGGGTTAAAAATTAGTTAGGTTTTGGGGAAACTCTATTTGCACAGGTTTGCCCCTGTGTATTTTGTATCTTGAATCAAATTCTTTGTTCGGGACAATTTGGTTATAACTAGTGTGAAGTTGTAATTAGATTGTCCCGAATAAGGACGGCTGGCGTCGTCTTGCCAGCTAACAATACCACGTGGGGTGGAAAATGGTCGAAGTCGAAGCCGTATTATTCGTCGGCCGTCGTCAGGCCGATGAGGAAATACAAATTCCACCAAAGGTAACTGAGGAATTCTCGGCACCTGTTCAGTGGAAAAACTTCCCTGATGACGGGCAGTTGCTTGCCAGACTTATCAACACAAGTTATTGTGTCATTGATCTTGATACACTAACGCGAAGAGATAAGTCGTTGGCGCTTGACATCAGTAAAGACCGACCGTTCTGGATTTATTCCAGGCGATCCAACACCATGCTGATGTTGGACGGGGTCAACGGGTTGATGATACTTAACCCGCCGCCCGGCCAGTGATCGACCAGGAGTTCCCCATTAATGGTGCGCGGAAAGTTCCGAAGGAAGACTTTCCGCGCACCACATCATTCCCAGACAGAAGCTTGGAGATAAATCTAAAATAGATTGTCTCTAAACTTCTTTCTGGCTTATGCCCGCCCTTTTGGGGGCGGGTTTTTCGTATTAGAGATGTTGTATAATTGACAATGGATACCTTGCATTGTCATCATGGCATTGTCCATGATCTCATATAAATTAATATACGACTCTGGACAAGCCAGAATGACGAGAGAATTGGTTATTATGAGAGGTTTTGAGAGATTAGGCAGAAAATATAAATACCGGATGAAACAGAAATATCAGGAAGATCCGTTTGCTTTTATCGTATTGTGGTCGCTCTTTTTTAGCGCCGTATTTTTGGTTTTTGCTTTCCGCGGATTAATTGCTGCTACTTTTATGTCAAGGATCGATGTGTCCAAAGAATCATCTCAGAATGAGATTACCAATACCATTAGTAATGAAGCAGAAGCTAATTCAACTAATGAAATTCAAAACACTTCCGAATAGATGAAATGGGTGTTAGGCACAATTGGGATTCTGATTTTTCTTGCCGCCCTGCTCGTTAGCGGGGTAATTGGGGCAGGATTTTTCTTGTCGCCACAAGACCCTTTAGAAAAAGCGGATGTAATAGTGGTGATTTCGGGAGGCGAAACGCGGCAGCGCGTGGCGGAAGCAGCGGAGCTCTTTCATCAGGGCTGGGCTCCCCTCTTAATTATGTCGGGAGCGGCACGAGATGAAGGGGTATCTAACGCAGTGGCGATGCAGCAGATCGCTATCTCTTTGGGGGTACCGAAAAATAAAATCTTAGTTGAGGAAGTAGCGACTAGCACGCTAGATAACGCGAAGTTTGTCCGCGATATCATTGAAGAGAAGAAATTTACCAAGATTATTCTGGTTACTTCACCCTATCATCAACGGCGGGCAAGTCTAGCCTTCGCTAAATACCTTCAGGGCCTTCCGGTAAAAATTATCAATCACTCCTCTACTGATTCAATGTGGCGGAAGAACGGCTGGTGGCAGGACAACTGGGCGAGATACCTCACCCTAAGCGAGCTTAAAAAGACTATCTATACTTGGGCTTTGCCGGTGCAGTTAGACAAGTAAAAGAGGTATAATAAAGCTAATATTTAATCTTAACTCCTATCACTTATGAGTACTTTAGCGTGGGTCTTAATCATTGCCGCAGCCGTGATTGTTTTGTGGCTGATCGGGATTTTCAATGGTTTAATTGTCCTTAAGAATCGGGTGGCGGAAGCCTTTAGTGATATTGATGTCCAGCTCAAGCGCCGCTATGACCTCATTCCTAATTTAATTAATACCGTGAAAGGTTATGCTGCGCACGAGCGAGAATTATTTGAAAAAGTTACGGAGGCGCGCACTGCAGCCATGGGGGTGCCGGGAAAAGATTTGAAGGAAAAGGCGCGGCTAGAGAACGCACTGAGTTCGACCTTAAAATCCCTGTTTGCCGTGGCAGAGAATTATCCACAGCTACGAGCTAACGAAAATTTTTTGGCGCTGCAGGAAGAGCTTTCCGATACGGAAAATAAAATTATGGCTGCCCGCCGGTTTTACAATAACAACGTCAAAGATTTCAATACCCGCCAAGAAACCTTCCCGACTACTTTGTTTGTGGGTATGTTGGGGTTCAAGCCAGCCGAATTTTTCGACTTAGAAGAAACTCCTACCCAAAGAGAGACTCCCAAAGTAGATTTTACTGCTTAATACTTTATGTATAACCAGATTACGGCAAATCGCCAAAAAACCTTTATTTTAGTAGCCAGTTTTTTGGTGTTGATTATCGCCGCGGGGTATTTTGCGGCGATATATTGGAATAATTTCAGTATTTTATTCTGGGCAGTGGCGGTGAGTGTAGGGATGAGCTGGGGGAGTTATTTCGCGGGAGATAAAGCTATTCTTGCCCTCTCGGGGGCTCGTAAGATTGAACCCGAAGCCTCTCTCTCTGAACGACAGGCAACACATCTGGTGGAGAATCTTTGCATCACTGCCGGTCTTCCCCTCCCTCACGTTTATTTAGTTAATGATCCAGCTCCCAATGCATTTGCGGTAGGAAGAAACCCTAAGCATGCCAGTATTGCTTTGACTACTGGTTTGATTACCAAGTTGGATAAAACCGAATTAGAGGGGGTAATTGCTCATGAGCTATCCCATATAAAAAATTATGATATTTTGTTAGCTACCATAGTGATTACTTTATTAGGAATAATTACCTTGTTGGCAGATTGGATGTGGCGGGGGAGAATGTTTAGTTCACGGAGCAGCCGAGAAGATAATAATGCCAATGGTATTTTGTTGCTGATCGGGCTAGTTTTAATTATTCTTTCGCCCATTTTTGCGCGCTTAATCTATTTTGCTATTTCGCGCCAGCGTGAATATTTAGCTGATGCTTCCGGGGCCCTCCTCACTCGTTATCCAGAAGGTTTAGCTAATGCGTTAAGGAAGCTAGAGGCGGATAAAAATCAGTTGCGGTTTGCCAATCGGGCGACCGCCGGCTTGTATATTGTGGATCCATTTAAGAAAATGAATGAGGTGGCAGCGGAGCTCTGGTCCACTCACCCGCCGCTGAGTAAGCGTATTGAAGCCTTAATGAAGATGAGTATTTAATGGGGTTTACCCCGTTAGAAATAAGAAGCGCTTGCGCTTCTGTCTAACAAAGATAAATTTACTATAAATTAACAGTGTTGTTACTTAGAGATGCTCGCTTATATACTCACTGAATTTCTAACGGGGGGACTATGAACATCAAAAAAATTGCGTTTCTGTTAGTTTTGCTGCTGGTTTTGGGAGCGCCCAGTTGCGGGAGAAACAAAGAAGCTCCGGTGATGTCAGTGGGGAAGGTGTCCATGACCACTGATATTAATGACAATAACTCCCCCGTTTTAGAGCTATCAGAAATTTTGGACCGGGCGCCAGTGATTTACTGTACGGTGGAGGTTAGTAATGGGGTAGCGGGCAGCCGCATCGAGGGAACCTGGACTGATCTCTCTCTGAATAAAACTTTAGCGACTGAATGGTTTGTGGGGGATAGGGAAGCGGCAGGCCCCCGTGATTTTATTGGTGGCGCTAGCCCGACTGATAGCTGGTTGGCATCCTCAATCTCTTTAACCGAGATTAGTTGGCCGCGGGGGGATTACGAGGTCGCGGTGCAGCTTAATCGCAAGCTGGTTAAGAAAGTAGGTTTTAAGGTCGTCAGCGAGCAGGAGTTTTATGTATCTTCCAAAAAGGGTCTCATCAAAAGTCTATATCTGGGCGCAAAGATTAACAGTCAAAATCAAATTATCTCTCCTCAAGAGGAGTTTAGTCGGACTACTCCCAAGATTTATGCGGTGGCGCTCTTAAGTAATGTCCCGATCAATACCTCGATTAAAGCCACTTGGCGGCATTGGGAGAGCGGTCGAGTGATTAGTGAGTACGCCACTAAGTTCAGCGGTAGCGGATATCTGCCGTTTGAGATGGATTTGGATAGGGTAGGGAGCCAGTGGCCCAAGGGGACCTACACGGTGGCTGTTTTTGTGGATAATGTCCAGATTTCCAGTAAAGACTTCACCATCAAATAAGATATCATCAAGGATTTTATCCCCAAAATATCAGATATAGCTGGGTTGTTGACGGCTCTGGCAGCTTAAAATGTTGACAAATGTTGCTAGAGTTGTTAATTTTAGAGTATGACAAAATCTTAAAGACTGGCTTCCACTGTAGCTTTTTGGTGAATTAAGTCAAAAGGGCAATTTTTTATGTTATCAAAAACCCCCCCCATCACAGCTATCGACAATACCCAATTTGTTGATAAGTGGTATGCGCCTGCCCGTGATCTGGCTGGTTTGCCAGATCTAAATGCTCTCCAAACCGATTCCTATCAATGGTTTATTAAAGAGGGTTTAAAGGAATTATTTGAGGAGGTAAGCCCGGTCGAAGACTTAACCGGGAAGAATCTGGAGCTCCACTTCGTGGACTATTATCTGGAGGAGCCCAAGGTAGACGAAAGGACTGCCCGTAGCTCAGATCTGACCTTCGAAGCCTCTCTCCGGGTTAAGCTCCGCTTGATCAATAAAGAGACAGGCGAAATTAAGGAACAAGAGGTTTTTCTTGGAGATATCCCGGCGATGACCACAGCAGGGGCTTTTATTATCAATGGAGTTGAAAGGGTGGTGATCTCTCAGCTAATCCGTTCGGCCGGAGTCCTTTTCACTAGAGAAGAAGGACTTAACTTCGGGCAATATGGAGCTAAGATTATTCCGGAACGGGGGGCTTGGCTAGAGATCGAAACTAACACCAAGGGGGTAATGACGGTTAAGATCGATCGTAAGAGGAAGACCTACCTAACTACCATTCTCCGGGCTTTTGGTTTGGGCAGCGACAGCGAGATTGCTGATACCTTTAAGGATATCAACGCCAATCCTAAGCTGGACTATATCCAAGCTACGATTGATCGGGACCCGGCTAAATCGAGCGACCAGGCTATCCTGGAAGTTTATAAAAAGATGCGACCCGGTGATTTAGCCACTGTGGATAACGCTCGCAATCTTTTCCATAACGTTTTTATGAATTTTCGCCGTTATGATCTATCCGGCGTCGGCCGATATAAGCTTAACAAGCGACTGAGCTTAAATATCCCCAATACCAAAGAGTTCCGCGTGTTGACCTTAGAAGATCTGATAGCAATTACTAAAGAGATCATTCGCCTGAATAATGAAGGAGGGCTACCTGATGATGTGGATAACTTAAAAAATCGCCGAGTGAAAGCCGTAGGCGAATTAGTCCTCCACAAATTCCGGACCGGGTTAATGCGGGTAGAGAGAATTATTAAAGACCGAATGAGCGTATCGGATATTCATACCGTCACACCAGCCCAGTTGATTAATGCCCGACCGATCACTGCTGTATTGCAGGAGTTCTTTGGCAGTTCCCAGCTCTCGCAGTTTATGGATCAGCATAACCCATTGGCGGAGCTAGAAAACAAACGGCGACTATCGGCTATGGGCCCGGGCGGTCTGTCGCATGAACGAGCTGGATTTGAAGTCAGGGATGTCCATGCCTCTCACTACGGTCGGATCTGTCCCATTCAGACTCCCGAGGGCCAAAATATTGGTTTAGTGGGGTATCTAGCCTCATTTGCTAGAGTCAACAGTTACGGCTTTATTGAGACTCCCTATCGCCATGTTGTGCATGAGGTGCCCAATGATGGAAAATCCCCTATCGGACATGTTGTGTTCAAGGAAGTGATGGCTCCTGGTAGTCCCAAATTACTAGTTAAGGTTGGTGATGTGATTGATGAAGCAACCGCGGAGATACTGAGTAATTACAAGGAGATCGCAGCTATCCCCGTCAAGGCCAGGATCTTGAACAAAGTTGATTATTTGGATGCTTACGGCGAGGAAGGCATGCTTATAGCTCAGCCGAATATTACCCATGATGAATCGGGAGTAATTACGGCTGATCGGGTGGTTGCCCGAGAAGGTGGTGGGGGTGAGCCAGTGACTACTTCGGTGGGACATCTAGATTATGCTGATGTCTCTGCCCGGCAGACTTTAAGCATTGCTGCTGCCTTAATCCCTTTTATTGAACATGATGATGCCCGCCGGGCTTTGATGGGCGCTAACATGCAGCGTCAGGCGGTACCTTTGGTGAAACCACAGGTCCCTTTGGTGGGCACGGGCATGGAAGGCCCCGCCGCCTTGGGTTCGGGCTGGGTGATCCTGGCGCCGGTAAACGGCACTATTCGCTATGTTGATGCTGAGCGAATTGATTTGGTGGGTGATAAAGATAGCAAAACTTATACTATTAAACTCACTAAGTTTCAACGGTCTAATCTGGAGACTAATCTGCATCAGACCCCGATAGTTCAGCCTGGACAGAAGGTCAGCAAGGGCGAGCCTCTTTGTGATGGTCCTGCTATTCGAAAGGGCAAGTTAGCCTTAGGCCGCAACTTATTAGTGGCTTTTATGCCCTGGGGGGGAGCTAACTACGAAGATGCTATCGTACTCTCCGATCGCCTAGTTAAAGAAGATGTTTTTACCTCCATCCATATTAAAAGAGAAGAGACGGATGTCCGGGAGACTAAGTTAGGCCCGGAAATTACCACGCGGGATATTCCCAATGTGGGTGAGGATGCCGTGGCAGATTTGGATGAAGAGGGCGTCGTGCGGATTGGAGCCCGAGTGAAAGCGGGCGATATCTTAGTAGGCAAGATTACTCCCAAAGGGGAGACTGAATTAACCGCGGAGGAGCGCCTGCTCAGGGCGATCTTTGGTGAAAAAGTTAAGGATGTAAAAGATACTTCCCTCACGCTGCCGCACGGGGGTTATGGGAAAATAGTCGCCGTCAAAATTTTTGATCGGGACAAAGGCGACAAATTAGAAGTCGGGGTCATCAAACGCATTTATGTCTATATCGCTCAGATGCGGAAGATTTCCGTGGGGGATAAATTAGCTGGTCGCCACGGCAATAAAGGGGTGATCTCTCGAATACTGCCGGCTGCTGATATGCCCTTTATGGCTGATGGAACTCCCGTGGATATTATTTTGAACCCCCTAGGGATTATCTCGCGGATGAATCTGGGCCAAATCTTAGAAACTCATTTAGGGTGGGCAGCGGCTAAACTAGGTTTTAATGCCTGTAACCCGGTGTTTGAAGGAGTGGATATGGACGGGATTGTAGAGGAGCTTGCCAGAGCTGGTTTACCCAAAGATGGCAAGGTGCAACTCTTTGATGGTCGGACGGGGACGGCTTTCGGCCAAAAGACTATGGTGGGCATGATTTATATGTTGAAATTGGCTCATATGGTGGACGATAAGATCCATGCCCGATCCATCGGCCCCTATGCTTTAGTTACTCAACAGCCCTTGGGAGGAAAGGCGCAGTTGGGAGGGCAGCGGGTGGGAGAGATGGAAGTCTGGGCCCTAGAAGGTTACGGGGCGGCCCATACTCTGCAAGAGATGCTGACGATCAAATCCGATGATGTCTTAGGGCGATCCAGCACTTACAAGGCGATTATTAAAGGTGAAGAAATCCAACGTCCACAGACGCCCGAAGCTTTTAACGTGATTGCCCGGGAGTTGCAAGGCCTCTGCCTAAACATTGAATTATTAGATGCTGAGGGCAAACCTTTAAGTGAAAGCCCGGTCGTTAAAAGGTTTAAGAAGAAATAATTATGTCTCCTGAAACTACCGATAAAGTTTTAGATAAGCGCAGCATTGCTGATTTATTCGAAGGGATTCGGATCTCTTTAGCATCACCAGAGAGAATTCTAGATTGGTCGTTTGGGGAAGTGACTAAGCCGGAGACCATTAACTATCGGACGTTGAAACCGGAAAAAGATGGTTTGTTTGATGAGCGAATTTTCGGTCCGACTAAGGATTGGGAATGCTATTGTGGCAAATATAAAAAGATTCGCTACAAAGGAGTTGTTTGCGATAAATGCGGAGTAGAGGTGACTCGGGCGCTCGTGCGCCGAGAGCGGATGGGGCATATCACTTTAGCGGTTCCTGTGTCGCACATTTGGTATCTTCGGGGAGCGCCTTCAAAATTGGGGCTGGCTCTGGACGTGCCTGCCCGCAAGCTGGAGCAGGTAGTCTACTTTGCCGCGTACATTGTGACGGAAGTGAACGAAGATCTCCGCCAGCAGTCCTTAACCCAGTTATCCGGTGAATATGCTCAGCACACCAAGGCGCTCAAAAATGATTACAAAAAGAAGATGGAGGAGGCAGCTAATCTATCCGAGCGGGAGAGATTCAGTCGAGAGTTAGCGGATAAATTGGACAAAATCAAAAACGCCTATAACATCGCCGCCAATGAGATCAACGGTCTTAAGGTCAAGATGATTATTTCCGAATTGGAGTATCGCGACTTGATATTGAAATACGGAGCGGTGTTTAAGGCAGGAATTGGGGCAGAGGCGGTCTATGAACTAATTGGCAAGATTGATTTATCGGCTGAGTTAGCTGTTCTTAAGCAGGAGTTAGGAGAGGCTCTGGGGCAGAAACGAAAACGCTTACAAAAAAGGTTGCGGCTCTTGAAGGATTTTCAGCAAGCTGGGATCTCCCCTGCTTGGATGTTGATCAAAAACTTGCCCGTAATTCCGCCGGATCTCCGGCCGATGGTACAGCTCGACGGGGGCCGGTTTGCTACTTCTGATTTAAATGATTTGTATCGGCGAGTAATTAATCGGAACAATCGGCTGAAAAAATTAATGGACTTGGGGGCTCCAGAGGTCATTACCCGCAACGAAAAAAGAATGTTGCAGGAAGCGGTAGATGCTTTGTTGGATTTGACCGCTAGGGAGACTTCGACCTCGACCGTAAGTAAGCGCAAGCTCAAGTCTCTTTCTGATCTCTTGCGAGGGAAACAGGGTCGCTTCCGGCAGAACCTTCTCGGGAAAAGGGTGGATTACTCTGGTCGTAGTGTGATCGTAGTGGGTCCAACGTTGGATCTCAACCAATGCGGTTTGCCCAAAACGATTGCACTGGAAATCTTTAAACCGTTTGTGATTGCTAACCTAATGCGCAAAGAGATTGTGCACAATGTCAAAACTGCTAGCAAGATGGTGGAAAAGCAAGTGCCGGAGGTTTGGGATGCCCTAGATGAAGTGATCGGCCATTATTATGTTTTACTCAATCGGGCTCCGACGCTGCACCGGTTAGGCATCCAAGCCTTTAAGCCGGTTTTAGTGGAAGGTAATGCTATCCACCTGCACCCCTTAACTTGTTTGGCCTTTAATGCTGATTTTGATGGTGACCAGATGGCGGTGCACTTGCCTCTCTCGCGGGCAGCCCAAGACGAAGCCAAACAAATCATGTTATCATCGCACAATCTTTTGAAACCGGCTACGGGTGAACCCGTGATTGTACCCGATAAAGATGTTGTCCTGGGTTGTTATTACGCGACTTTAACTAAACCGCCCTCGCCGGGAGCTAAACTAGCTACCTTCAAGGACAAGGATGACTTATTGTTGGCTTATCATAATGGCTTAGTAGATTACCATGACCCAGTGAAGATTCGCTTGCAACCCGGCGAATGGCAAGAGACTAGCCTAGGTCGGATTTTATTTAATCAAATCGTTCCGGACGGCATCGCATTTATGAATGAACCGATGACTAAGAAAAGCCTCAAGAAGATTATGGGAGCCGCGTACGCAATGTACGGCAATGAGGTAACGGCTAGGTTTGCCGATGATTTGAAAAATTTTGGTTTTCAGTTTGCTACTATTTCCGGGGCAACTTTTAGCGCAGCCGATCTATTGATCCCGCAGCAAAAGATTGAAGTAATGAAGGTAGCGGAAGAGAAAGTAGAACGGATTCGTCAACAGTATAGGGAAGGTTTGATTACAGCCGATGAGAGAAAGCGCTTATCGATTGAAGTTTGGGGAGAAGTAAAATCCCAAATTGAAAGCCTAGTGCAAGATAAAAGCAATCCATTTACTTCCATTAATCTGATGATGGGGCCGGGGGCTCGGGGGACCGCGGAACAGTTGAACCAGATGGCGGGGATGAAAGGAGTAGTGGTAAACCCCGCGGGCAATATGATCGAATTGCCGGTGAAATCTAACTATAAAGAAGGCCTCACTCCGCTGGAATACTTCATCTCTACCCATGGGGCGAGAAAAGGAGGCGCCGACACAGCTCTTCGAACTTCCGACGCGGGGTATCTTACTCGCCGCTTGGTAGATGTTGCCCAGGATATCGTTGTTAGTATGGAAGATTGCGGAGCGACTACAGGGCGAGCCATTACCCAGCAATACGCTGAATCGATTAATGACAAATTAGCTACTATTGTTACCGGACGCTTCGCGATAACCGACATCTATGATCCTGTTGGAAAGGTGGTTGCTCCGGCTGGTACTTATATAGATAAGGATATGGCTAAGCTAATTGCTGAGCGGGGGGTAGAGGAGGCGACTATCAGATCGCTCCTCCATTGCCAGGCTCCAGAGGGAGTTTGCCAAAAGTGTTATGGCGAAGATTTAGCGAGGGGCGAATTAGTCAAGCTAGGAGAAGCCGTTGGGATTATTGCTGCTCAAAGCATCGGCGAGCCAGGTACGCAGTTAACTATGCGCACCTTCCACACCGGGGGGGTGGCCAGTGCCTTGGATATTACTCAAGGTTTGCCGCGGGTAGAAGAGTTGTTTGAAGCAAGGGCGCCTAAAACCGAGGCTCTCCTTGCCGAACGCGCCGGCGCTGTCAAGATTGTCGAGGTCAGCAACAAACAGTTCCTGCAGCTACTCTCTACAGTCAGTAAGCAGATGGAACTCCCCTCTGGTAAACATCTGGTCCTTAAAGTTAATGATGGAGATAAGGTTAAAAAAGGAGACATCATTGCCGAAAATGCCAATGGAGAGGCTGTTCATTCTCTAGTTTCCGGAACCGTAAAATTAGGCGGAAAGAAGGGTTACATTATTTATCAGAAAAAGGAATTGCTGGAGTATCCCGTGATGCCCAATATGTTTCTTAAAGTAGTCGATGGGCAAGCTGTTGAGCAGGGAGATCGGTTGACAGAGGGGCATTACAACCTTAAGACATTGATGCGACTTAAAGGCGAAGATGCCGTTAAGCAGTATATCTTGAATGAAATTCAGAAGATTTATGCCTGGCAAGGCCAAAACATTAACGATAAGCATGTGGAAGTAATTGTCCAGCGCATGTTCGGTCTGTCTCGAATTGAAGATGAAGGCGACAGTGATTATATCGCTGGTGAGGTAGTTCCTCGATTGGCTCTAGAAAAGGAAGTCTCTCTTTGGAAAAACGCTGGCAAGCGCCCTCCTCAATACGAGAACCTCTTATTGGGTATCTCCAAGGCAGCCCTTAATACTCAAGGTTTTCTGTCAGCTGCTTCCTTCCAAGAGACTACCCGAGTATTAGTGGAGGCCGCTACTCAGGGTCGTGTAGATCACTTACGGGGCTTAAAAGAAAATGTTATTATCGGTCGCTTGATTCCGGCGGGGACGGGGTTTGAGAGCCGGCGGTCAAAGAAAATCCCTCGGGAAGTGCAAAAATTGACAAAAACCCAACTTCAGGCTTAAATAATCTGGTACCCAGTCTTTAATTGATTCTAACTTCTTTTTTATTATGCCGACTATTAATCAGCTCATCCGGAAACCTCGCAAGCCGGTGCTCAAAAAGTCTAAATCCCCTGCTCTGCAGAGTGGTTTTAACACCCTTAAAAACCGGCCGGTTAAATTAGGGAAGGGTTCGCCCCAAAAACGGGGGGTCTGCGTGAAGGTGACCACCACTACGCCTAAAAAGCCCAACTCTGCCCTCAGAAAGATCGCCCGGGTAAGGCTTACTAACCGGATGGAGGTAACGGCTTACATTCCCGGCGTTGGTCATAATTTGCAAGAGCACTCCATTGTGACCTTGCGGGGCGGTCGAGTGAAAGATTTGCCTGGGGTCAGATATCATATTGTTCGGGGAACTTTGGATACGGCGGGGGTGGCTAATCGCAAACAGGGTCGCAGTAAATATGGCGCCAAGAGGGGAGAGGCAAAGGTAGGCAGAGGTAAATAATTAAACTATGGCAAGAAAAGGTAGAGCGACTAAGAGAGTAATTAATGCCGATCGGAAGTTCGGGAATATTTCGGTGCAGAAACTGATCAATAAAATTATGTTGAATGGCAAAAAAACGATTGCAGAAGAGATCGTTTATACTGCCTTAGAGATGGCCAGTCAAAAATTGCACAAAACCCCTCTCGAAGTTTTTCAGGGTGCCCTGGATAATGTAATGCCCATGGTGCAACTTAAAAGCCGCCGGGTTGGCGGAGCTAATTACCAAGTTCCGACTGAGGTGTCGGGGGACCGCAAATTTATCTTGGGTCTACAATGGATTATTACTACTGCTCGGGCGCGCAAGGGGATGCCAATGGCTAAGAGATTGGCTGCTGAACTCACAGATGCTTTTAACAATACGGGAGGGGCGGTCAGGAAAAAAGAAGATACCCATAAGATGGCGGAGGCCAATCGAGCCTTTGCTCATTTTGCTAGGTTTTAACTCTCCTACGTTATGGCACGCGAGTACAGCTTAGAGAAAACTAGAAACATTGGCATTATTGCCCACATTGATGCGGGCAAAACTACAGTCACTGAACGCGTTCTTTTTTATACCGGGAAAACTTATAAAATTGGTGAGGTGCATGAGGGAGAGGCGGTGATGGACTGGATGGAACAAGAGCGCGAACGAGGCATCACCATTACCTCCGCTGCCACGACCTGTTTTTGGAAAGATGCCCGCATTAATATCATTGATACTCCTGGCCATGTGGATTTTACCGTCGAAGTGGAACGATCGCTACGAGTGCTGGATGGAGGAGTCGTGGTGTTTGATGGCGTGGCCGGAGTGGAACCGCAAAGCGAGACGGTCTGGCGGCAAGCGGATAAATATAATGTTCCCCGCATCTGTTTCATTAATAAGATGGATCGCATGGGGGCTGATTTTTATAGCAGTTTAAAATCTATCTGGGATCGCTTGGCCACTAAAGCAGTAGCAGTGCAACTCCCCATCGGATCTCATGATACCTATAAAGGATTAATTGATTTACTAACTGAGCGAGCTTATTTTTATCAGGATGATTTGGGTAAAGAGATTTTAGAAACGGATGTTCCGGCTGAGATGAAAGAGGAGGTAGCCAAATACCGCCGGAAATTAATTGAAGCTATTGCTGAAACCGAGGATAAATTATTAGAGAAATTCTTGGCTGACCAGGCTTTAACCATCGATGAATTGAAACAAGCCTTACGGGCTGCCGTTATTAGTAGTCGACTTTATCCCGTGCTTTGTGGATCGGCCTTGAAAAATAAAGGCATCCAGCCCTTATTGGACGCAGTAGTTGATTATCTCCCTAACCCTCTAGATGTTCCTCCCGTGACCGGGACTGATCCTAAGACTGGCGAAACTATTCTGCGCAAGGCAGATGATAGTGAACCCTTTGCCGCCCTGGCCTTTAAAATTGCTACCGATCCTTTTATTGGAAAACTGATCTACATCCGGGCTTATTCCGGGGTTTTAAAGGCGGGTTCTTATGTATTGAATGCAAGTACCGGCGAACAGGAGAGAATCGGTCGGATCGTCCGGATGCATAGCAACCACCGGGAGGAGATGGAGGAAGTCTATGCCGGAGAGATCGTTGCCGTAGTGGGGATTAGGAAGATTACCACGGGTAACACTCTTTGTGCCCCTGCTCATCCGATTATCCTTGAAGCGATTACCTTCCCCGAACCAGTCATTTCAATCGCCATTGAACCTAAAAGCAAGGCCGATCAGGAAAAAATGTCCATTGCTTTAGGTAAGTTAGCTGAAGAGGATCCCACCTTTCGCGTGGTTACTAATGAAGAGACCGCCCAAACCGAGATTTCTGGTATGGGTGAGCTGCATTTGGATATTATTGTAGATCGGATGCGCCGCGAGTTTAAAGTGGAAGCTAATGTGGGTAAACCTCAGGTGGCTTATCATGAAACTATCCGAAAAAACTCGGATGTGGAAGCGAAATATATTCGGCAAACGGGTGGCCGGGGCCAGTATGGCCATGTCTTGATGAGATTTGAGCCTTTAGGTGAGGCCGGTGGGTTTGAGTTTGTGAATGCTATTGTGAGTGGCCGTATTCCCAAGGAATATATCCCCGCAGTGGAAAAGGGGGTGAAGGAGGCTCTCAGCCGCGGGGTGTTGGCTGGTTATCCAATTGTGGGGATTAAAGCGATTCTCTATGATGGCTCTTACCATGAAGTAGACTCTTCAGAGATGGCTTTCAAGATCGCTGGTTCAATGGCTCTCCAAGATGGGATAAGAAAGGGCGACCCCGTTATCCTAGAGCCCATTATGCGAGTAGAGGTAGTTACCCCCGAAGAGTTTATGGGAGATGTGACGGGGGATCTGAACAGCCGCCGGGCAGTGATTGAAGGCATGGGGCAGCGGGGCTTGGCTCGGACGGTAGCAGCTTCAGTTCCTCTTGCTGCTATGTTTGGCTATGCCACAGATTTGCGCTCGATGTCCCAGGGGCGGGCCTCCTATACTATGGAGTTCAATAAGTACGCCCAGGTCCCCGCTAACATCCAACAGGAGATCGTCGGCAAGAAGCAAGGTTAGACCAAAAATATTATAGTTTGTCAAATATCAGCCCCTCCCCCTTGTCTTTATCTGGTATTTAGTGTATTTTCTAAAAGTATATAAAGTTGAATTAATCCATAGGAGTTTATATGGCAGAAGTATTCCAGCGCAACAAGGTTCACGTGAATGTCGGGACGATCGGTCACGTTGATCACGGGAAGACCACCTTAACCTCAGCTATCACCCAAGTATTAGCTAAAAAAGGGTTAGCTGCGGCTAAAAAATTTGAAGATATTGATAATGCCCCTGAGGAAAGGGAGCGGGGCATCACTATTGCCACCTCGCATCAGGAGTATGAAACGGAAAAACGGCACTATGCTCAC